>JABSRS010000428.1 GCA_013214885.1 Gammaproteobacteria bacterium | reverse complement strand
CAACTGGTAAACTCAAGCCTCTGAAACTAAGTGAGCCAAAGGAATTTTTCATCCATGCTGTCGATATACAACACGCTAACGCGCCAAAAAGAAGTATTTACCCCCATTGAACCCGGTAAAGTTGGTATGTATGTGTGTGGCGTAACCACTTATGATCATTGTCATATTGGCCACGGTCGAACTTATGTGTTTTTTGACACTATCGTTCGCTACCTCCGTTTTAGTGGGCTAGAGGTCAAGTATGTCCGAAATATTACTGATGTTGATGATAAAATAATTGCCCGTGCTAATCAAAATGGCGAAAACTTTATCGCGCTAACCGAGCGCTTTATTGACATCATGCACGACAACTTTAAATCATTAAACATGGTTGAACCTGATGTTGAGCCTAAAGTATCGACTCATATTGAAGAGATTGTTGATTTTATCGTACGCTTAATCGATCGGGGTCACGCGTACGTTGCCAACAATGGCGATGTGCTGTTTTCAGTGCCAAGTTTTAAAGATTATGGCAAATTGAGTGGCCAAGATCTTGACATGCTACAAGCCGGTGCGCGCGTTGAAGTTGTTCAAGACAAACAGAACCCAATGGATTTCGTGTTATGGAAAATGGCTAAGCCAGGCGAACCATTTTGGCAATCGCCTTGGGGGGAAGGGCGCCCAGGTTGGCATATTGAATG
Source organism: Gammaproteobacteria bacterium (assembly GCA_013214885.1). GTDB lineage: Bacteria > Pseudomonadota > Gammaproteobacteria > Enterobacterales > Psychrobiaceae > Psychrobium. The sequence goes on along the minus strand of JABSRS010000428.1, from coordinate 1,958 downwards.
TTCAGCGATGAACGCCAAGCACCTTGGTTTGAAATTTGATATTCACGGCGGCGGTAGTGATTTAACCTTCCCACACCATGAAAACGAAGTGGCCCAATCATGTTGTGCCTATGACACCAACTATGTAAATACTTGGGTTCACTCGGGTATGGTTCAAGTTGATAAAGAAAAAATGTCAAAGTCATTAGGTAACTTCTTCACCATTGAAGACGTGCTTAAAGTATTTGATGGCGAAACGATTCGTTTCTTCTTACTTAATGGTCATTATCGTAGTCAACTAAACTACTCGGAAGATAACCTGCACCAAGGTCGCTCTGCACTTGAGCGCTTGTATACGGCTTTACGTGGTATTACGCCAGTCGCTGACGTTAACATGGACAATGATTATGTGGCGCGCTTTAAAGTGGCGATGGATGATGATTTTAATACCCCAGAAGCACTACCAGTAATGTTTGAGCTGGCGAAAGAAATTAATCGCTGTAAAGAGAGCGAGCCGGCCAAGGCAGCAGAACTTGCCGCGATATTAATTAATCTTGGCGGCGTATTAGGTGTACTGCAATCAGATCCTGAAAGTTTTTTGCAAGGCGAGCGCGATAGCGATGACAATGAAGTCGCAACAATTGAAGCGTTAATTGTGAAGCGCAATGATGCCAGAGCAAGTAAAGATTGGGCAGCAGCCGATGCCGCCCGTGATGAGTTAACGGCGATGAAAATTGTATTAGAAGACAGTGCTGGTGTTACCAGTTGGCGTCGACTATAAACTGATGGTTAAATTAAGCTAAAATAGGAGGCACTAGCCTCCTATTTTTTTATCCAAATTAATTGGACCAGGCACTAATCAATTTTTAGAGAAGTCATAATCAATGAATCTAGCTCAGTATTTTTCTCAAAACGGCCAAAGTTTTTCGTTTACTCGTCAACAAGCAAGTGCGTTTGCTAAAGAAGTTGCTGGTGATTTTAATCCTTTACATGATGTTGAAACCAAAAAATTCTGTGTTCCTGGCGACTTGTTATTTACGCTAGCCCTTGATGAACTAGGTGTTAGTAAACACATGGATTTTACTTTTTGTGGCATGGTCAAGGATGGCATTGAATTAAACTATAGCAATGTCGATGCCGACCAATTAAGTATTATGGGCACCAATGACAAAGAACTGCTTAATATTGAACGTCGTGGTGAGATTTCTCACAGCAGTGAATTAGCTAACTCTCTGGCTCAGCGCTATGTTGAATTTTCAGGCCATACTTTTCCGCATATTCTCGTACCATTGATGAAAAAAAATAATGTGATGATAAATCCGAGCAGACCTCTAGTGATTTACGAAAGTATGTCAATTGACCTTGAGCGGCTCGATTTTGTTAATCCAACACTTGAAATAACGCACACCGAGCTTGAAGTAAATGGCAAGCGCGGTCGCGCCATTTTACAATTTTGTTTTAAAGTCGGTGATGAAACTGTCGGTCATGGTGAAAAGCGTATGGCATTAAGTGGCTTGCGTGAGTTTGATGCCGAGGTGATTAATGCGATTGTTAGCGATTATGATTTAAGAAAGAACGCTTACCATTCCTAAATGAGTAAAGCCGTTAGTACAGACTAACGGCTTGTTTGCAGCGATCTATCTCAATCTCAATCTAAGTCCTGCAATGATCAGTAGCGCGATAAAACCAAACCCGACACTACCGCCATGTTGGTCAACATGGACGTCGATATCATCGTCATAACTATCATCATACACGGTCTCTAAAGGCAAGTTGTTAAACTCGACCCAATCAAGGGCTAATACTTGATGACGGGCAGATAAATCTCTGGCATCAACTAAATGAACATCCAAATTATAGTAACCAGCCGTTAAGTTATTATTTATTTCAATATCAAAAAATTGCTCATCGTTAGTATTGTTCCCCGTTACCCAAAACGAACCACTGGTATAAAACAGTTTATCGTCGAGAAAAAATTG
>JABSRS010000427.1 GCA_013214885.1 Gammaproteobacteria bacterium | reverse complement strand
GTTAATCAAGTTAAGCAAGTTACACCAGCGGCGGTTACTGTTGAGACTCGGGTCAACTTGTCACAGCAATTGCAGCCTTATTTGAATAAAGCAAGACTAAGACAATCGGCATTTTCTGCTGCGATGGCGTTATGGGGGACAGCGCAAGGGGCCAGTGCTAACCCTTGCTTATCGGCCACGCAGTATGGCTTAGCGTGTTTTGTTGGTAATGGCTGGTCGCAACTGATTGACTATAATCATCCTGCGGTGGTGTCGCTTGAAACAGATAACCAAAAATATTTCGGGGTAATCGTTTCATATGACGGCCAAGATCAGGTGCTGTTGCAATTACACGATCAGCAAATGCAAGTCGACAAGTCATGGTTACTGCAACATTGGACTGGTGATTTTACGGTGTTGTGGCAACCGCCAACGAATTTCAATCAATACTTAAAACTTGGCGATGTCGGTGCAGGCGTTGCTAGCTTATCGCAATTACTCAATCAGCATTACCAACGCTCAGAAGTACAGGTTAATACCTTTGATGTTGAACTTGAAAGATTAGTCAAAAATTTTCAGTTTGACAACCAACTTACCGTCGATGGCATCGTTGGCGCTAAAACGATGATCGCATTGCAGGTGACAACGTCACAGCAAGGCCCGGTATTAGTAAAGGAGCAAGGATAATGTATACGTCAATCAATCCGTGGTGGTCGCTACCAGTATTAACGGCTATTTTGGGCGGTGTGGCTGCCGTTGCAGTATTTCCAACTCAGCCAATCGCTGAAATAGCTGCTGAAAGAGTTGCTGAAGTTACTGTGATAGCGTCAGTCAAGACTGACTTGTTAATAACCAAACAAGTTGCACTGCCACCGCCGTCAACATATCAGCCGATAACCTATCAGGCAACGAGAAGTAAAACCTCTGGGATGGTGGTGGTTAAAAAAACCAAACCAAATGTCATTGCAGCGACGCCAAGTCCCGAAATTTCCAGTGATTTAGTCAATCGTTTTAATCAGGCAATCGCCGATATGGCCGCTGATGAACTTAAGCCCACCACCGTGACGCAACATCCTAAGGCTCTTACTCGATATCCGCAGTGGTATCAGAATTTAGTCCCGAGCTTAGATTTTAGCTCGCACATTTATTCGAGTGAAAAACAAGATCGTTGGGTTAAAGTTAATCAACAAGTGGTCAAAGAAGGTGAACTTATTAATGCCGAGTTACGGTTGGTCGGGATCACGCCAGAGGAGGTAATTATTGAATTGCAACAGCGGCAATTTACCTTGCCAGCACTGAGTAGCTGGTAGAACTATTTGAAAAAATAGCGGTCACATAGCCAAGTGATTTATTTTAGCAAGGAGTTTAAATGATCGATCGTTCTATTGTGATGGCTGTTTCTTTAATCGCGGCGGCATTTTTTTATTTTATCAATAGCCAATCTGGAGCCATCATAGCGTTGGTACTTGGCGTTATGTGTGAATTGGCCTTTTGGTTTAACCTGCTTGGCGCCGATGAAGACGCGACAACAGCACTGGCTAACTTACCGAAAAAAGATCGTTAGGTATTAGCTATACCCGTATAGATCAATTAATTGAGCAAAAATTAATAATCTGCTTGCCTCAATTGCGTTGATCTCTATAATGACCTTAATGATAATCGTTACTATTTAGAGAGATAAATGAAATCCATTATAACTGCCGCGGCATTAGCGCTGAGCTTAGTACCATCTTTTGCCACTATGGCTAACGAAGAAGTCAATGTTTACTCTTACCGCCAACCCTTTTTAATTAATCCCGTGGTAAAAGATTTTACTGCCAAAACAGGGATTAAGGTCAATGTGGTTTTTGCTAAAAAAGGTTTATCAGAACGCCTGCAACGTGAAGGCAAGCACACCAAAGCCGATTTGGTGCTAACAACTGATATTAGTCGCTTGATGGAGCTAACCGATAAAGGATTAACTCAGGCGGTCACCAGTGACGTAATTAACGAAAATGTACCAGCCAATCTACGTGATGCCGATAATCATTGGTTTGCCCTAACGACTCGTGTCCGTAATCTTTACGTATCAAAAGAGCGGATTGGCGATATGGCATTACGTTATGAAGATTTAAGCTCACCAAAATTCAAAGGTAAAATTTGTACTCGTAGTGGTAAGCACCCGTACACTGTTGCGTTGATTGCATCGATGATTTCTCATCATGGCTACGATGACGCTAAAGTATGGCTTGCAGGATTTAAAGCTAACTTAGCCCGTCGTCCCCAGGGTAACGATCGCGCTCAAATCAAGGCGATTACCCAAGGTCAATGTGATATCGCCCTTGGTAATAGCTATTACTTTGGCAAGATCCTTAAAGACGAAAAGCAAAAAGTCTGGGCCGAGTCTGTTGCCATTACTTTCCCGAACCAACAAGATCGCGGTGCTCACATTAATGTTAGTGGGATGGCGTTAACTAAATTTGCTCACAACAAAACCGCAGCAATTAAGTTAATGGAATACTTGACTGATGATCTGGCGCAAAGCATTTATGCTCAAGTTAATATGGAATACCCAGTTAAAGTCGGCGTTAATCCATCACCACTGGTAGCGTCTTGGGGCGAATTTAAAGCCGATCAGTTATCAATGTCTGAAATTGCGAAAAATCGTAAGTTGGCGTTGAAAATGTTAGATCAGGTAAAATTTGATCTGTAATGTCAATTGTATTAATGAAGTGATCAACTTATTGGTGCAACTGGTATAAGATACTGACAGGTTTTATTCTGTAGTAAATGCTCCGGCCTTAGGTTGGGGCAGCTTGGATATCAATGTTTATAAAGTTAAATATTAAATGGCCAGCGTTTAGCTGGCTTTTGTCATTATTATTATTTACACCACTGCTGGCGATAATCTGGCAGTCCTTTGGCGATGATCAAGATATATTTTCACATCTGTGGCAAACCGTCTTACCCGATTACCTGCTT
>JABSRS010000426.1 GCA_013214885.1 Gammaproteobacteria bacterium | reverse complement strand
AAATGCTGTCGCGAGGGGTACCAGGCGAATCAAAAACAACGACGCGCTCTTCACCCAAGATCCGGTTAGTCAGTGTTGACTTACCAACATTAGGTCGACCAATGATCGCCAATTTAATCGGCAAGTCTTGTAATGCTTTGGCTTGCTCTGCAGCAGTCTCTTCGGTGAGTTCGACAAACTCTTCTTGCTCTTTTTGTTCTTCAAGCGATAACACACCCGCTTGTTCAGCATATGGCAGCAAACATTTTTCAATCAGCTGTAATACACCACGACCATGTGCTGCCGCAATTGGGTAAACTTCACCCAAGGCTAACATGTAGAAGTCAGCGATTACCGAGTCAATATCGACCCCGTCAGTTTTGTTCGCCACTAGATAAACTGTTTTGTCTGTTTGACGTAAGTGCTTGGCAATCGCTTCATCGGCCACGATGACACCATCGCGAGCATCAACCATGAAGATGACGACATCAGCTTCTTCAATCGCTTGCAATGATTGATCAGCCATTAAGGCGTCGATACCGTTTTCATCGCCTTGAATACCACCAGTGTCGATAAGTAAGAATTCATAACCGCCTAGCTCGGCTTTGCCATATTTGCGATCACGGGTTAAACCTGGGAAATCAGCAACTAAGGCATCACGGGTGCGGGTTAAGCGATTAAATAATGTAGATTTCCCTACATTCGGGCGCCCAACAAGAGCGACTACTGGTAACATTGTATTTCTCCAACGGTGGTCACAATCTAAGTTCCATTGCGTGACCTCTGGTTCTTCCTGAACAGAAAAAGCAGTCTTAGGCATCTTACCTATGACTGCTTATAATAAGGTTTTGATAATTTGGCGGCTATTTTATAGAAATCACCACAAATAAGCCATCTTTAGATAAAAGATATAACAGACCGTGATCTGGCTCGACTTTATGGCTCAAAAAAACAGCCACTATAGCCTAATCGCTAAAGTGACCGTTTGACGCCATCACGTATTACTTGATCGTAACAGCCGACAGTAAACCGTCTTTTGATAACAAGAATAAAACATTATTATCGACCAGAGGTCTAGCGATATAGCCATCACTGTCTAATTGCATTTGACCGATCAGGGTTCCCGCTTCGCTATCAAGCAGATGTAAGTATCCTTCGAAATCAATAACAGCGACGTGACCATTAAGAATAGCTGGTGCCGACAATTCACGATTCTCAAGACCGTCACTGCTGGTGACATAAAGATTGTAGCCATCAACGACCATCGATTGCAGCGAAGAATAAGCACGTTTCCACAAGATCTTACCCGTTCTTAACTCTAGCGCCGCTAAGTTACCGTTGTAAGCAACAGCATATAAGGTATCACCAAGGAGCAGTGGCGTCGCATCAACATCAATAATGTTAGCCAATTCATTACCACCATCACTGGTGACAATAATTTGTTCCCAAATCGCACGTCCACCATCAATAAGTACCCCTGCGATCTTACCCTTAGGTAAGCCAAAGAATATCGCACCTTGGTTTTCGACCAATCCAGAGTTACCGCGTAACGTCAACGCTGGTACATCATTTTGATAAACCCAACTTTGTTCACCCGTCTCAAGATCAAAAGCAATAACTTTACCGTTGCCCGTTGAGACAATAACTTTGTTGCCAGCCATTAACGGTTTTGCAAGAATTTCACCACCGACTTGTTTGTGCCACACTAATTCGCCAGTAGCTTGCTCAAGAATGTAGAGTTCACCATTTTCTGAACCAATTGCAATCTTGTCATAGCCGTGACTAACGCCCCCAGATAATAAAGCACTTTGGGTTGAGCTAAAGAAACTAGTTTCGCCAGCTAAATTAATTTGCCATATTTTATCACCACTGGTGACATCAAAAGCGGCAACAATACCAGCACGATCACTGGCAAAGACCTTAGAATAAGCAATCGTCGGCTGCAAACGTGAAAATATTTCACCACTGCCAGAGCCAACACTTGCGTCCCAGTTAACCTGCAGTTCAACGTTAGTTTGAATCTGTGGTACTGGAGCAATCTTGATTAATTCATCATTTGATGAACAACCCGAAAGTACACCGGTGATCAATACCCCAGTGATAAGTAGTTTAGACCAATGAGCCATTATTACCCCTTATGCCGCTGGCGTTAAATCATTTAGCTTCATCTCTAGCATGCCTTTTGGTAAATCACCGGCAGCATCCATCGCACTTTGGTAAGCACTACGCGCTTTGACCTGATCACCTTGAGCAAGAAAGATGTCACCTTTGAGTTCATTTTTTTGAACATCGAAAGCACTGTCATTTAACTTAGCAAGTGTTGCAAGTGCGTCGTCATTTCTTAGCTGCATCATTTCGATCCGTGCCAAACGCATAAATGCAATGCTTTTAACAGTCTGCTCAACGTTGCTAGCGACAACTTGCTTTAGAATAGTAGTAGCTTGATCAAACTCTTTCTTTTCCACTAAGGCTTTGACCATTAACAATTGAGTTAACTGGCTATATTGAGTATCAGCATGCTCAGCAACAAACTTTGAGGCTTGGTCGAGTGACGCCTCAGGGCTAGCTAATGTTTTAGTCACTTGTGAGTAAGCTAGTGACTCTTGAGCCATTTGGTCTATTTGAGACTTCTGGTAATAATTCCAACCATAAATACCCGCCAGACCAATGAAAGCACCAATAACCAATGATGTACCATTCTCTTTTAGAAAGCGTTTAATTGCTTCTTCTTGTTGTTCCTCGGTGTTGTAAATTTCCACCTGCTACTCCTATAATCCGTTTAAAAGCTCAGATAATTTCTCGTAACCTAATGTGGTTTGAGGTTTATCTTCGCGTAAATATTTAACACTAACTTGTTGGTTTTCTATTTCGTCTTGTCCCAAAATTAATGCAATGCGTGCACCGCTACGATCGGCTTTTTTCATTTGTTTCTTAAAGTTACCGCCACCGCAGTGCTTCATAATTCGCAATGTTG
>JABSRS010000425.1 GCA_013214885.1 Gammaproteobacteria bacterium | reverse complement strand
GAATCGTAGGGGCGCCTGCATGTGGCGACGTTATGAAATTACAGTTAAAAATTAATGATCAAGGGATCATTGAAGATGCAAAATTCAAGACCTACGGTTGCGGCAGTGCGATTGCATCAAGCTCATTAGTTACAGAATGGGTTAAAGGTAAAACATTAGACGAAGCGGGTGAAATAACTAACCGGATCATCGCTGATGAATTAGCGTTGCCTCCAGTTAAGATTCATTGTTCTATTTTGGCTGAAGACGCAATTAAAGCGGCGATAGCTGACTATAAAAGCAAGCATTAATCTATTGCCTGATGGCAAAAAAGGTATGAAATAGTATGGCAATTATAGTTACTGAGTCTGCAGCTGATCGCGTGAGAAGTTTTTTAGAAAATCGCGGTAAAGGATTGGGTCTACGTCTTGGCGTTAAAACTTCTGGTTGCTCAGGTTTGGCTTATGTTCTTGAGTTTGTTGACGAGCTAGCCGAAGGTGATGAGGTATTTGAACAATACGGTGTTAAAGTGATTGTTGATGCTAAAAGCCTAGTCTATCTTGATGGCACCCAACTTGATTTCGTTAAAGACGGTTTAAATGAAGGGTTTGAATTTAGTAACCCTAATGTCGATGGCGAATGTGGTTGTGGTGAAAGTTTTTCTGTTTGATTTGTCACTATACTTATGAATTATTTTGAATTATTTGCACTACCTAGCTCATATTGTTTAGATTTAAATGAGCTAAGGTCTAAATACCTTGAACTTCAACGCGCGGTTCATCCAGATAAATATGCCAATGCTAGTGAGCGAGAACGTTTGCTGGCAGTTCAAAAAACAGCTCAAATAAATGATGGTTTCGGGATGTTAAAAAATCCGATTAATCGAGCCGAACATTTGTTATCATTAGCTGGAATTGAACTTGCGCATGAGTATCAGACGGTTAAAGACCCAATGTTCTTAATGGAACAGATGGAGCTAAGAGAAGAGCTTGAAGAAATCCCTTCTGCCAATGATCCTGAGCAATCAATTTTGGACTTTCAGCAGCAAATTGATCAGCATATCTCAACGTTTGAACAGCAGTTCATCAACTTGTTTGCCGCTAATGATCAGTCATCATTAGCCATTGCTGCGGATAATGTGCGTAAACTTAAATTTATGCTTAAATTGGCCAGTGAAGCGCAAGATTTAGAAGAACGTTTGCTGGGTTTCTAACTTATAAAGAATTGAATAATGGCATTATTACAAATTTCAGAACCGGGGCAAAGCAGCGCGCCTCATCAGCATCGATTAGCTGCTGGTATTGATTTAGGCACCACAAATTCCTTAGTTGCGACAGTCCGTAGCGGAGTCGCAACTATCTTAGAAGACCAAGACGGCCATGGCTCTATTCCCTCTATTGTCCATTATGGCGAAGACGGGATCACTACTGGTCGAGCAGCGAAAACCTTTGCTGTCAGCGATGCTGTTAATACGGTTATCTCGGTTAAACGTTTCATGGGTCGAACTCTAGCGGATATCAAAGGCAGTTATAAAGAACTTCCTTATAACCTCAGTGCTTCAACCAATGGCTTGGTTAATATTGAAACTCGCCATGGCGTGGTTAATCCAATTCAAGTATCAAGTGAAATTCTTAAGCCACTGATTAATTTAGCGAAGTTGACCTTGGCTGGCGAGCTCGATGGCGTTGTCATTACGGTTCCTGCCTATTTCGATGATGCTCAGCGTCAAGGGACAAAAGATGCTGCGGAGTTATTAGGCGTTAAAGTATTTCGTCTCCTTAACGAACCGACAGCAGCAGCGATTGCTTATGGCTTAGACCATGATCAAGAAGGCATTATTGCCGTCTATGATTTGGGTGGTGGCACCTTTGATATTTCAATACTGCGTTTAAATAAAGGCGTGTTTGAAGTATTGGCGACTGGTGGCGATTCGGCACTGGGCGGCGATGATATCGACCAGCTTATCGCGGACTGGATTGTTAAAGAGTCTGGTTATGTTGGTGAGCATTCACCAGCGCTGCAACGTGAAATCATGTTGCTAGCCTGTCGCGCCAAAGAAAGCCTAAGTCAGCATCAGGAAACAGAGTTAACCCTTAGCTTACCTTGTGGTAGCGATTGGCACTCACAGCTCACCAGAGCTCAATTTGAGGTGTTAATTGAACCGATAGTCAAACGCACGTTGGTATCATGCCGACGCGCTGTTCGTGACGCACAAATATCGACTGACGAGATCATGAAAGTTGTGATGGTTGGAGGCTCAACTCGCGTGCCATTAGTACGTGAAAAGGTCGGGCAATATTTTGCACAGCCGCCACTAACTAGCATTGACCCAGATAAAGTTGTTGCAATTGGTGCTGCGATTCAAGCAGATATCTTAGCGGGTAATAAACCTGATAGTGATATGTTGCTGCTTGATGTTTTACCGTTGTCATTAGGTTTAGAGACCATGGGTGGTTTGACTGAAAAAGTGATTACTCGTAATACCACTATCCCAGTGGCTAAAGCGCAAGAATTTACCACTTTTAAAGATGGTCAAACTGCCATGGCTTTGCATATATTACAAGGTGAGCGTGAACTGGTTGACGATTGTCGTTCATTGGCTCGTTTTGAATTGCGTGGTATTCCACCAATGGCCGCTGGTGCCGCTCATATCAGAGTGACATTTCAGGTTGATGCTGATGGTTTATTAAGTGTTAGCGCCATGGAAAAAAGCAGTGGTGTCCAAACCTCAATCGAAGTTAAGCCGTCATTTGGTTTAACCGACACTGAAGTGGCTAATATGATTAAAGACTCAATGACCTATGCTAAAGATGATATGGAATCTCGGATGCTGGCCGAAGAGAAAGTTGAGGCTTCACGGGTTCTAGAAGGGCTAATAAGTGCACTAGCTAATGATGGTCATCTATTATCTGACACTGATAAAAACCAAATTGTTAAGGCAATGGCTGAGCTATCACAAGCTCAAACTGGTTGTGAGCTTAAATTA
>JABSRS010000424.1 GCA_013214885.1 Gammaproteobacteria bacterium | reverse complement strand
TAATGATTTCAAAGCACAAAAGATCAAGTACTTAATCAATGTCTCAGTCCTAACCACTGGTTTTGACGCCCCCCATGTCGATTTTATCGCCCTGCTCCGCCCGACCCAATCATTGAGTTTATTTCAGCAAATTGTTGGCCGTGGCCTGCGCCTAGCTCCAGCCAAAGATGATTGTTTAATTATTGACTATGCCGGCAGTGGTTTTGACATATACAGCCCCGAGGTTGGCAGTGCCAAACCATCAAGTGACAGTGTTCCAGTGATGGTGAATTGTCCGATTTGCGACTTTGGCAATACATTTTGGGGTAAAGTCGATGGTGATGGCGACATCATTGAGCATTTTGGCCGCCGTTGCTGGGGTTTTGAACTTGACGAGAACAAGCAAAAAGTTCGCTGTGATTATCGGTTCAGATTTAAGGAATGTAGCCAATGTGGCAGTGAGAATGATATTGCCGCCAGGCGTTGTACTAGCTGCGATCACGCAATAATCGATCCCGATAACTTGCTTAAAAAAGCCCTAAAACTCAAAGATGCTTTGGTGCTCCGCTGTTCAGGCATGTTAATTGAAGCCGATTTAAAAACTAAAAACCGCATCAAAATCACTTATTTCGACGAAGATGGCGCCAAAGTTTCTGAAAGTTTCAATTTAAGTCATCTGGGTTCACGTCAAGCATTTAACCGTCAATTTGGTCGCAGACTCAAACAATCCACTGAGCCACGTCAATTTAAACAAGCCGATGAGGTCGTATCAATTCAACAGCAATTATTGGCCCCCGACTTTGTGATTGCCCGTAAACAGAACCACTACTGGCAGGTAAAAGAGAAAATATTTGATTATCAGGGCAACTACCGCAAGGCCAACCAATTAAATTAATTAACTAGCCTAGCCTAGCCTTAAGGTCAGTAACTTCAACGGGGGTTAAATCACGCCATTGATTTACCCCTAAATCGCCCAGACTAATCCCTGCTAACTCTACACGTTGTAAGTCGATAACTTTATAACCACAAGATTGCGCCATCTTTCTAATTTGGCGATTTAAGCCCTCAGTAAGTGTAATTTCAAAGTGGTTTCTGGCGATAATTTTAACCAGACAAGGCTTGGTTATCCGTGACTTAATTGCAATGCCATTGCTCATCAGGCTAACGAATGTCTGGTCGATATCATGTTGACCAAAATAAGGTGTTACCTTAACTAAATACGTTTTTGGATGGTTAAAGTCTGGGGATAGTAATTGATGACATAAATCACCATCGTTGGTCAGTAACAACAAGCCATGGGAGTCTTTATCGAGTCGACCAACGGCAAACAATCGCGGCTCAAAATCGAGTTGATGACAAATACTACTAGGGTCATCGAAACGCCAATTACAATCAACACCCGTGGCTTTGTGGTAAATAACATAACCAAAAGTCGTTGGCAGCGTCAGACGTTGATTGGCAATCATCACAATGTCATCACAGTCGACAAAGGTTAAATGACCTGCAATGGCGTCATTAACCCTAACCTGCTGTTGATCAATCAAACGACTCGCCGACTTGCGCGAGCACCAACCCGCGCGACTAATAAACTGCGCTAATCGCATTAACTAGTAAGAATGTTAAGCGGCAATGCAAAAGCCTCATTACCTGATTGACCGACAAACCATATAATTGCGGCTAACGAACCTAAGGTAATGACATACCATAGCGTTGATACTATTTGGGCGTAGCGATTTAGTGGCAACAAACGGCTTTGGTGGCGCCCTTTCCATTCAAATAGTATTTCTAAACTGCCGATTAATAATAAAAACCCTAATAATGCCAAGCCGAAATAATAACTAACAAACACCCCAAGTGCAGCACCCGCAGCGCAGGCCACTAGACCAACTTTCGAGTTAATTGAAAAGGCGATACTTTTTAAAATATGGCCGCCATCAAGGGGCAGTACAGGCAGTAAATTAAAAATATTGAGCAGCGCATTAAATACCGCTATACCCGCCAGAATTTCGAGATCGGTAATCGCGTACCCAATCAAGCATACGATGGATAAAATCAAGCCAAAAAATGGTCCCATGATTGAAATAACGACATCTTGCCAACGAGTATTAATTTTATCGTCGGACATCGCTAAGCCACCAACAAAAGGGATTAAATAAATGCCCTTAGTCTTAAGCCCAAAGTATTTCATCGCTCGTATATGGCCATATTCGTGAAAGACTAGGCACAGGATTAACGCAATCGCAAATTCTAGCGAAAATAACCACGCGTAGGCCGCCAAGCTTCCTGCGGCGAACAGTACCTTGATCACTTTGGCACTTTTAAACAATTTAAGTGCTAATGAGCCAAGTCCAATTAAACTAAATTTAAACGGCGTTTTTTCACCAACTACTACTGCTTGTTGCTCGACATCTTTTTCATTACGGCTGTGTTTAACCAGCTCTTGGTCGTTAACGATTAATTGATAGATTAAATTGTACGGCTGCCACACCAAATCAATGTTCAATTCGCATTCAATAACATCTTCGCCAGCCGTTAACTGGAACTTGTGTTGTGAATTTTGATTTTGCTGGGCACTCGCATCAAGTTGCGACACTAACTGATTATCCCAAAACAAGGCTTGCCAACCAGCCATTGAACCCTCAAGACGCAACTCGCGCCCTAAACAATCTACCTTTAAAAGTTGCACTATTATCACCAGCTAAAAAATTCTGCCTGAATTATCGCGATTTCACGCCAGTGAGCAAGCATTAGTTACAAATTTTGTAACCGTTCTTTCGCCACTTTCTCGTATGCGCTTAGCTGGTGAGTTAAATATAACTGCGGATCGGATAGAAAATAAAAATAGTGGCATAGAAGTTCTGGGTAATGTTAAAGGCGCATCAAAAGATGTGCGTATGACAGGCCACCTTCTGAAAGATTTTCAAATTGAAACAACAACGACATATCACAGTAAAAGGTATTGTGCTAGGCGCGTTATAAGAAAATGTATT
>JABSRS010000423.1 GCA_013214885.1 Gammaproteobacteria bacterium | reverse complement strand
ACATGATATTCAGTCATTGCTCGAAAGAACTCGGCCATCACTTATTGCTTCAAGAGTTAAATGCAGAGCCGTTACTAAATCTTGATTTACGTTTAGGCGAAGGCTCTGGTTGTCCCCTTGCCCTGCCATTACTCCAAAGTGCCTTAGCTTTTTACAATGAGATGGCAAGTTTTGACCAGGCAAATGTGTCCGAGGTTAATTAACTTGGCTTTTAAATCACAAATGAAATATCAGTGGACATTATGGTTAGTCGCACTGAGTTTTTTTACTCGAATCAAAGTCGCCAGTTTCGAGAACTTCGAACAACGTTGGCTCAATCAAGCCAGTCGCTATTATGGGCTGGTTGGCTTATTAATTGGCGTGCTTAGTGCGATAGTTTTTGTGACAATTGCCCAAATTTTGCCACTATCGGTCGCGATTATTTTGGCGATGATAACGAGTATTATCATCACGGGTGGCTTTCATGAAGACGGTTTAGCCGATACCTGGGATGGCTTTGGCGGTGGTTGGTCGATTGAAAACAAACTCGCCATCATGAAGGATTCTCGATTAGGTACTTATGGCTCGTTAGCACTGATTGTGACGTTGCTATTAAAGTTTCAGTTGCTGGTTGAAATAGCTAACATTGATAGCTTATCACTCGTCATCGCGTTATTGGTTGCCCACTGCCTTAGCCGAGTTATAGCGGTAAGCATCATCTTTGATCAGCCTTATGTCAGAGACACCGACTCAAGCAAAATTAAGCCAATGACCGAACAACAAAGTTCAACCGAACTGGTTATTTTATTACTCAGCGGTGTGATCCCTTTGCTGCTACTGCCTTGGTCACTGGCATCGATGATTGTATTGGGATTAGTGATTATTCGCTTTGGACTTAACACTTGGTATCGCCGACAAATTGGTGGCTACACAGGAGATTTACTCGGAGGAGCCCAGCAAATGGCTGAGCTTGGTTGTTATATTATTTTACTGGCGTATTGGCGCTAATTAAGGATTTATTATGGATCAAAACAAACAAGAAAAACATCAAGCGAGACAGCAAAAACTCAAAGAAACTGTTGATGCTAAAGTAGCTAGTGCCACAACTGAGCAAGGGATATTTCTCGTCTTAACGGGCAATGGTAAAGGTAAAACTACCGCTGGTTTTGGCACCGCGTTACGTTGTGTCGGTCACGGCCAAAAAGCGGCCGTGGTTCAGTATATCAAAGGGCAATGGCCTTGCGGTGAGCGTAATGTGTTGGAGAAACTCGGGGTTGAATTTCATGTGATGGCCACAGGCTTCACCTGGAACACTCAAGATAAAGAAGGTGACACCCAAGCGGCACAATTAGCGTGGCAACACTCAAAAAGAATGCTCCAAGATCCGAGCATTGATTTGGTGTTACTTGACGAAATTACCTACATGCTTAGTTATCACTATCTCGACGCCCAAGAAGTCGCAAACGCTATAGCCAATCGTCCACCGATGCAAAATGTTATTGTCACGGGTCGCGCGTGTCATCGTGCACTGCTCGACATTGCCGATACCATTAGTGAAGTGAAGCCTCTAAAACATGCATTTGATAATGGCATTGTCGCGAGAATTGGTTTTGATTATTAATAAATTTGCTATTTTTGCCGTTGCATTATTAGCTGTTTTTTCGCTAAAGGCTCAATCATCAGCGCCTGCACAGCGCATTATTGCCCTTTCACCCCACGCGGTAGAATTGCTATTCGCCATTGGCGCTGGTGATCGTATTGTCGGCGCAATCGATAATTCTGATTACCCAGAGCAGGCAAAGTCTTTGAATTTTGTTGGTAACTATCAAGGGATAGTTATTGAAAAGATTATTGCGCTCAAGCCTGATTTAATTATTACCTGGCATTCTGGTAACAAAATTAATCAAATTGAACAGCTAAAAAGCTTAGGTCTTAAGGTGGTAGATTCGGATCCAACGTCTTTGCTTGAGATCGCCCAAGACATTAGGTTGCTCGGTCGATTGACAGGGCTAAATGTCAGCGCTGAAACTATTGCCCACAAGTTTGAACAACAATTAAATACTATCGTTGAGCAATATCAGACTAAACAAAAAATTAGCGTGTTTTATCAGCTATGGTCAAAACCATTAATGACCATTAGTAATCAGAGCTGGCTCAATTTATTTATTGAAGGCTGCGGCGCAACCAATGTGTTTGCCACCAGTACTAGTGCTTATCCACAGGTCAGTATTGAAAACGTATTATTGGCTAATCCGCAAGTATTGCTCATTCCAAAAGACGAGCAAACGCGCAGCCATGACTTATTTAACTGGCAACAGTGGCAACACTTAAACGCAGTAAAGAATAACCATATTTATTACCCCAATGGCACATTATTGCACCGGCCAACTCCGAGAGTGCTCACGGCAATGAGTGAAATGTGCCAACAGATCGACCAAGCAAGAGAAAATTAATCGTAACATTGGAAATGGGAAGCTGGTGAGATTCCAGCACTGCCCCCGCAGCGGTAATAGTATAAAAGAGTTATCAACCACTGTCATGATGATGGGAAGGGATAATTGCTGTCACTAAAGTCCGAAGACCGACCAATATTACACCACCAACCGACAAGCGTAGTGCGGCGGGCACTATCAGAGGAAACTATGAAGTACTTTACAACCACCACCTTTAAATTAACCAGTGCCGCAATATTAGTTTGTGCCACATTATCGGCTAATGCCGCCCAAACAACTGCTGATGAAACAATTGTTGTCACCGCCAGTCGTAGTGCTCAAAATATTGCAGATGTTCAAAGCAGTGTTACGATATTAACCCGCAGTGACATTGAGGCGTCACCGGCACAATCGGTCGCCGAGTTATTAGGCCAAATTAATGGTATTCAAGTCACTAACAATGGCGGCGCAGGTCAGAATGCCTCGGTCTTTATCCGTGGTACCAATACCGGTCACGCTTTAGTGGTTGTTGATGGGCAACTTATTAGCTCGGCAACCTTAGG
>JABSRS010000422.1 GCA_013214885.1 Gammaproteobacteria bacterium | reverse complement strand
TTTATCGAGGTTGTCATATTGGAATACATCAATATCGTTGGTACCATCACCATTTGAATCTTCCTGGCGAATAAGCGCAATATTAATGAAGTCGTTATATTCATTGTAGAAGATTGCACTGCTGAAGCTGAAATCACCAGCATTACCCCGTAAGCCCACCTCAAATGAATCACTGCGCTCAGGATTTAGCTTATCAGTCGGAATAATTTTATAACCATAACGAGAATTATCATGATCAAGGTAAGCAAGATCATAGGCTGGCACCTTAAAACCTTTAGCAAACTGGGCATAAGTTGATACATTTTTACTTAAATCGACAATAATAGCTAAGTTTGGCGATAGCTGTTGTTCATTAATTTCTTGATACTGATAGCCGTCAGATTTGGTGCCCTTTTTAGGGTCCATCGTATACTGATCCCAGCGTAAACCACCTATCAACTGAACTTTATCGTTAATCTCAATCGTGTCATTAATGAATAAACCAGCACGTAAAATGTCGTTCTCAGGATATTTATCACTGGTAGTATCTTTAATGACTTGACCGTTTTGCACCCTGTATTCATGCATGGAACGAATGCTATTAGTACGCTCAATATCTAAACCAAAGCCAACAGTGTGACCAATCTCATCGAGTGTGAACTTTTTAACCCCATTGGAAATCAAACCAATAGTTTGTTGTTGATAATCATAGTTGGCCCACATATCACGCACACCAACCACCCCGAACATTGGAGCGTTGATATCAAGATTTACAAATTCAACATCTTGCTGACGAGTCTTATTACTATAAAGTGCAATATTAAATTGGTCGCTCCAGCTACGGCTGACCTGATCATGAAAAGACAGTTTATAAGAATTATTTTCCTGCTCCCCCGTTCTATTCTCTGCCGTAATTATATAACCATAATCGGCCAACCCTCTGAAATATTGGGCTAAGGTACTGGCCACATCAGAGCGAGCATTTTGCTGCCATAAATCGGCACTAAATTTAAGTTGCTGTTGTTGATTAAAGTGATAAACCGTTTTATAAAAAATGCTAGTTGAGTCAAGCGCTAGTGGAGTTTTACTATCAAAATAATTTTTCTGTTCGTGACCGTCGCGCCTGGTTATATTTAGTACATGACCAAATTCACCAGTATTGAATGCCAGAGTTGTTCCAATATTTCGCTGACTACTTTCCGAGCTATATCCAGTTTTAATACTGGCATAGAAGTCATCGTTGGCTAAATAGTCTTGTGGATCTTTAGTGGTAAATACCACGATCCCGCCTAATGCGTCGGCACCATACAGTGATGAAGCAGCACCTTTAGCCACCTCGACTTGCTTAAGAGTATCAACATCAATAAAACCACGACCAACGATATCATTAGCACCGTTAGCACCATACCCTTCATTCATCCGCATGCCGTCTTTAATCATCAGCACCCGGTCGCCCCCCATGCCACGGATCACAAAATTTTGTGCGGTGCCACTAGCACCAGTAACCACAATACTCGGGTCGTATTTAAATAATTTATTCATATCCGTCACTAAATGACGCTCAATCTCTTGCGCTGTCGTTACCGCAATAGAGCCAGCCAGCTCATTAAGGGTCTGATCTGGTTTCTTGCCACTAACGACAATAACCTCGTTAACTATTAGGGTTGAGTTATCGGCAGCGGCATGCACTGCGGGAGTCATGGTGATTACAGCAGTAACAGCAAGAGAAACAATAGATTTATTCATGGCACATCCTAGCGCAGGTCAGTTGATATCGATTACAAATTCGCCGCTACTCTACACCTACACACGAATGAGATCAATAATGATTCCCATTTACACGCGTTATTTATTGGCGTATATTAGCGCCACTTTATATCTGGATATCCTCAAAATGAACATTGCCGCACTCGAAACACTGTTAGCTAATTTAGCTGAGTTATTAATGACTCCGGTGCTCATATGCATCGTATTGTTATTAATTTATGCAGTCTATGCGATTGGACTTTTCGCTGGAATGTATCTGATGCGACGAAAAAGCGCATTGCAATATATCCGTGATATTAACCAGCAAGATTGTCAATGGCATGCTGGTTATCCGATCCATAATTACTTTGTTAAAAATCCCAGCGCCTGCGAAAACGAACTTGAAATTTTTGCGCTCAAACAGCTAGAGACGCTACGGGTTGTCACACGTGTCGCACCAATGCTTGGACTAATCGCTACGATGGTACCGATGGGGCCAGCACTAAAAGCCTTAGCCGATGGTAATATTCAAGGGATCAGCGAAAGCCTAATTATTGCGTTTGCTTCGGTGATTTGGGGCTTGGTTATCGCGACACTCACCTTTTGGCCTGCCTCGGTAAAAAAGCGCTGGTACGCCAGTGAGTTGATAAATATTCGTAAGCTTAGAGAGGTCTAAGATGAAGTTTCTTGATGAAGATGAAGAACTAAATCCGATTTTATCGAGCGTTAATTTAATTGATGTGTTTCTGGTGCTGATTGCCGCTTTGTTGATTGCCATTGCCCAAAATCCATTGAACACTTTTAATAGTGATGATGTCACCGTCATTAAGAATGCTGGAAAACCCAACATGGAAGTGATCATCAAAAATGGCAAGGAAATCAAGCATTACAAATCGTCAGGCGACATCGGCAGTGGTCAGGGCGTAAAAGCTGGCATTACTTATAAGATGAACGATGGCTCAATGATTTATATTCCCCAAGATCAAGAAAACGCCAACCAAAAGAGTACTAATTAATGATCATCCGTTTATTGTTATTAATCACGGCGCTAGTGATCCAAAGTGTTAGCTTTGCCGCCACCAGCACCCCAACTCAAGACAACGCTAATGCAGCGCCGATAAAAGTGTTGCTAATGATGTCGCGTTATAATTCTGCCGCCAAATCCGAGTTGTTAAAAACTGCCGCAGCTAATCAACCGTTTGAGTTGGTATTTCTTAAAAATAGCAATAAGAACAACCAAGAAATTGGCCAGCTATGGCACAATTTTGACCT
>JABSRS010000421.1 GCA_013214885.1 Gammaproteobacteria bacterium | reverse complement strand
TCCATACATGAAATAGCCGCCGCGCCTGCACCCATACAAACAATAATCGACTCGTTAATTTTCTTACCTTGAATATCAAGCGCATTGAGCATACCAGCAGCAGTTACTATCGCCGTGCCGTGTTGATCATCATGAAAAACTGGAATTGAACAACGCTCTTTTAAGGCTTTTTCGATGGCAAAACACTCTGGTGCTTTAATATCTTCTAAGTTAATACCACCAAAGGTATCGGCGATGTTTGCCACCGTATCGATAAACTCATCAACCGTGCGGTGTTTCACTTCGATATCAATAGAATCAATGTTGGCAAAGCGTTTGAACAATAAGCACTTCCCTTCCATTACTGGTTTAGACGCTAACGGACCTAAATTACCCAAGCCAAGGATCGCGGTACCATTTGTAATAACCGCAACTAAATTACCTTTAGCGGTATATTTATAAGCATTTTCTGGGTTTTGGGCAATTTCCCGAACAGGCTCAGCCACACCAGGACTGTAAGCTAGGGATAAGTCTTTGGCAGTTTCGGCAGGTTTTGTTAGCTCGATGCTAATTTTCCCAGGAATAGGTAGTGCGTGATAGTCTAGTGCTTGTTGACGTAAATCAGTCATTCTATTTAAGTTTCCCAGATCAAACAATAAAAGAAGATTATAGATAACAGTCTGGTAACAACTGCTATCTATATAAATGGCTTTGCAATTAAGTGGTTAAAATACTCCGTCCATCACATTTTTCAACTAAAAATAGCAATAATTAAACAGATCCAACCAGAGGAATATTTTTTGCAAAAAGCTTAGCCGTGATGACATGGGCTTAAGCTTTGAATTACCACCATAGGGGATTTTAACGATTTGAGCAATTCGTTCATTAGATAAAAATGAAATAACGATTATTCAGAAAGGATATGGCTACAAACCATTAACAAAAAACCTAATCATAGCCCCTTACCACACATTAAATAACTGCTTAAGATGTTGTGCTTGGCGACGGCTGACTTCAATCTGTCGACCAGATTTCATCACCGCTAATAAGCTACCAGGTGCCAGACCATCTTCAATTTTATCAATATTATCAACCCGGATAATTTCACTTCGACTAGCTTTAAAGTAAATACTCGGATCGAGTCGGCTTTCAACTTTGGTTAACGATGAATGGATATATGCTTTACCGCTGTCAGTATAGACCGCGACATGATTGCCAATCGATTCAAAGCGCTCAATTTCTAGTAATCGAACAACCCTACTGCTATCACCAAATTTCAATAATAAGCCATGACTATCACACAAATAAGAATGAGCTTCTGACGCTTTGCCACCTTCGGCTTGAGTTTGAGCTACTTGCTGCGCCCGTTCAATGGTCTGTTTTAATCGTTGTGGATTGACTGGTTTAACTAAATAGTCAGTGGCATTTAAATAAAATGCATCAACCGCATGCTCATTAAATGCGGTGCAAAATACAAATTGAATCGTCGGATCAATTTCCTGAGCAAGTTCCAAACCAGTCATTCCTGGCATTTGAATATCCAAAAAAACCAAATCAATGACGCTCGAATCTAGCAACTCAAGCGCATCGATGGCATTACTCGCTTGCCCAACGATCGCTAAGTCATCAAACTTTCCCAGCAGCCTGATTAACTCAACTCGCGCTAAACGCTCATCGTCAACAATTAACACTCTAAGCACGGACTAACTCCATTTGAATCGAAAATTGATTGTTAGTTTCAACCTTGTGACATCGGTGATCAAAGCCAAACATTAAGTCTAAACGCTTATATACATTTACCAGACCCGTTTTAGTCCCTTGAGCGTTAGATTGACCGTTAACACTATTTTCAATCACTAATGACCAGCGCTTGTTATCAACTGGCTTGGCAATCACCCTAATATAACCAACTTTAGCACTAGGGGATATGCCATGCTTGATCGCATTTTCAACGAGCGTTAGCAACGTTAGCGTTGGTAATTTCTGAGTCATCAGGCTAGCGTCAAGCTCTACGGTTAAATCTAACCGCTCTTCGAGTCTAATCTGCTCGAGTGCCAAATATTGTTGGGTTACTCGCCACTCCTCTTCTAGCGATGACTGCGGCTTAAGGTGGGCTTGCAAGTGACTACGAAACAACTCAGCTAATAACGTCACTGAATCAGCAGCTTTGTCCTGGTCCTCATAGATCAGCGCTCTAATGCTATTTAACGAGTTAAACAAAAAGTGCGGGCTAAGCTGATTGGTTAGCTGCTGTATTTGAGCTTGATGCACCTGTTGCTGCAATTGTTTACGTGCAATTTGCTGGCCCCAAAATAGATAAACCACGCTCCAGCCAAGCAACATAATAAACGAGTTACTAATAAAAATCAGTCCTAGCACCCATCGTGGTATTTGCTCACCTAAGGCTTCTTTTATCGATTGTAGTCCCTCAATACTGTCATAACTTAAAAAACTAATTTCACCCATCGCAAAGGTAATCACAGCGAAAACAGCTGAAACTATCAATAGATATAAGCAAAACCACAGTATTTTTCGGATGGTTAATGCGGCATTGACTAAGTGCAACTTTAAATAGGAGCGGACAAAGTAATGACAGACAGCAAGAAACAATAAAGAATCAAAAGTACCGCGTAACATGATAGTTTTATAATCATCAAAGGAGCCATCAACCGAATCACCAACCACGGCTTGCATCATCGAAAAATTATAGACAACATGAAGTAATAACAATACAAACATCGCAATTTTATAATTTTTAGTGGCGGTGTGACTTACCACCACCGCTTGAATAAATTGGCGTTTTAATTGTTTAACTGAAATTTTACTCATACCTTAGTGCATCCACAGGATTTAATTTTGCCGCTTTAATTGCCGGAGCCAAACCAAAGACTACCCCAATAACCGTAGTAAAACCAAGAGATAACCACACAGCCCACATCGGTACAATAACTTTTGATCCGCCAGGCATCATCATCGAAATCAGTTCGGCAAAGCCATAGCCGAGGATCAAGCCGATTACACCTCCAAACAATGAAAGCACTAAAGCTTCAAACA
>JABSRS010000420.1 GCA_013214885.1 Gammaproteobacteria bacterium | reverse complement strand
AGACATATGAATTTCCTTTCTATTTTAGTTTTAATGGAAATAAGGTATTACTTCGCTAACTGAACAAATCTGTTTGGATAGCGTTGGCCAAATACTGTCTTGCCTGTTGTGACACATCTAATACACCAAAAGACAAAAAAGCATGTATTGTACTGTCAAAGCAGTTAAATCGAGCCAGTGAACCTGCTCGTTTTAGTTTGCCCGCAAAAATATCACCTTCATCTCGTAGCGGGTCATAACCAGCAACCAAGATAGTCGTTGTGGGTAACTGTTCAAGCATTGGTAAAAACATCGGTGATATTTCGGGATCACCAAGAAGCCATTTCCGCGTGGGCTTGAACTGGGCGCCAAGAAATACGCCCGCAACGCCTGCCATCACTCCCCCGGCCTTTTTGAGGCTGGCAACCCGCAGGTATTGGCCATCACCAAAATCTAGTCGTGATTGATAGGTTTCATGTGGGCTGTGAACATCCAGTACTGGATAAATCAAATATAGGGCCACTAAACGCAGCAATGTGTTTTGATGTAGACGATGAGCAACAATCAGTGCTAAATTCCCACCAGCACTATCCCCCATAATCGCTAGTTTAGTATGGTCTCCGCCCAAACTAGCCACATTATCAAAGACCCAACGTGTGGCATCATAAGCATCATCTAGCCCTGAAGGATATTTAAACTCAGGTGATAAGCGATAGTCGACACTAATAAAAATGGCTCCACTTAAATCGGCCAAAGCCCTCATCAAGTCATGATAACAATCCAAATCGCCAAGTGACCATCCCCCGCCATGTAAGAAAATAACCGTTGGTAATAACGTTCCATCGGGCTTTTCCTGCTCAGGATAATAAACTCTGGCTGGTATTACATAGTTCAGAGCTGGAATATCAATGGATTCGACCTTGCCATTAGCATGTGTTTCTCCCGCCAGAGATAAAAACATTTCCCGTGCACCTGCGCGTATTCTGTTCATATCAACAACAACTTCTGCTTCATTAGTCTCTGGAACTTGCTGATTAAACTGTTCTAATAAATTTTTAGTTTCATTATCCATAATAAAAAGCCTAAAAGTTATAGCGAGCATTAAGCCCAAAAGTGCGAGGTGCGCCGTAATAACCCAGCTCAACACCCGGTGAAGCACTCAAGTCGAACCCATGCTGACGATAGTGTTTATCCGTTAAGTTTTTGCCATAAAGCGTGACTTGCCAATGTTCGAGGCCGCCATAATTCAAAGAGAAATCAACTAAGGTATAATTGGGTTGAGCAAGTACTTCACTGCTGCTCACGGTTAAATATGTTTTACTACGATAGCTAGCAGATAAGCTAAGTGAAAGCTCACCTAGCTCACCAATATCAAACCAGTAATCAATACCTATACGAGCATTCCACTTAGGGGCATTCACTAACTCTCGCTCATCACTGACTTCTCGCTCAAAATCACCAATTAACTCATCATAACCGCCATCTAAATAACCACCGTTCAAATTGAGCGTTAAATTGTCGGTAGCAACCACGGTTAACTCAAGTTCAGCACCGTAAATAGTTGCTTGCCCAGCATTTTCAAATAAGGATAGAAATGCGCCTGTATCGGGGTCGATAGAAAAACGGCTTAACTGGAAGTTTTGATAGTCATTATAAAAAGTAGCAAAATTTAAACGAATACTTTGATCAGCAAGTAAAGATTTTACGCCAGCTTCATAACTCCACATTTCTTCTGGATCAAATGGTTTAGCTTCCGTGGTTAAACGCCCATTAAAGCCACCACTTTTAAAACCTTTGCTGGCGCTACCATAAAACATAACATCATCAGTAAAGTGATAATCCAAGCCAAGTTTAGGTGAAAATGAATTCCACTCTTTCTCTGCCACAAAGCCTGTTTGACCATAACCAACCCCGGTCCCAAAAGCTTGTTCCATTTGTTCAGCCGTTGTAATACCGGTACCGAAAAACTCTTCTCCTTCGCTAGTCATCTCTTTACGCTCTAAGGTATATCGTGCACCTAAAGTTATGCCTAATTTATCCGTTAGCTCGTAATTAACATTGGCATAGATTGCCTTGCTGGTATTTTCTTGTGCGCGCTTACCTGCATTTATGATTGGGTACGGAAAGTGAAAATCAGTGACGAAATCACCATCGGTGTCTATCGGTACAAAAAAATCAGGGGCAATCGCGCCGCCGAAAGTAAGGTCATTTTCTTTGAAAAAATAAAGTCCCGACACCACAGAAAAACTATCACTATTATAAATCAACTGAAATTCTTGGCTGGTTTGGTCTTGCGCTTCAAAGTTGTATATACCAAACGAATTATCAGTGGTGCCATCTAAGTCAAGGTGGGTACGATAATCCATTTTTCTATAAGCCGTAATGGATCTCAGTGTGATATTGCCAATGTCATAATCCAAGGTTAATGCCACCCCTGAGGTTTCAAGTGTATCTAAGTCATTATAATTAACGTTAACATCGAAAGGGTCATCCGTGGTTGCCACCATCCCCCCTGACACTATTGAGTAAATTTCTGTTTCTCGGTGCGGTGTCCGTGAGCGTGACGGATCGCTTTTAGAGCCATCAACGACTAAATAGGCAGAAAAACCCTCCGTGGGGGTGTATAGCAAGCTACCACGCCATGCAAAAGTGTCTTTGTCATTATCATCTTTACCATCAAAAGAATTACTGCCATAACCATCACGTTTAGAGCTGGCAAACGCAACCCGGCCAAGTAGCACATCATCAACTAAAGCACCACTAAGACTCGCCTTAACGCCCTGCTTATTATAACTGCCCAATGTTAAATCAATGTAGGCTTGTGTATCTTGTGTCGGCTTCGCACTGGTGAACTTAATCGCACCACCGATGGTATTTCGTCCATACAAAGTACCTTGCGGCCCCCTAAGCACTTCAATTTGCTCTGGATCGACAACATCTAGAAAGGAGCCTTGAACGCGCCCCATATACACATCATCAAGATATACACCAACACCTGGGTCATTAAAAGAAATAGAGTCTATTTGGCCAATACCTCGAATATAAACCACAGCATT
>JABSRS010000419.1 GCA_013214885.1 Gammaproteobacteria bacterium | reverse complement strand
GTGTCAAATACCAGTCTGTACCAAGTCATGAACGGGACACATTCCTTCATGGGATATGCTACCAATACTTATTCTGGTTTTGATCCAAGTGCCGTGCATTTCGGTTCTAATTATAGTGGCATTGATTTAAGTTCTCATGTCACCACGGATTTAAGTGATTTTTCATTACACGAAGGTGATTTATTTTTAGTGATGGAGGATCGTCATATCGAAAAAATGTCGAGCATTCAACACCACCCCCATACCCAAATCACGTTACTTGGATTATTTTCCTCACCGACTAATGCCCTTATTTATGACCCATTTACGCTGAGTGAGACGTATTTTAATCAATGTTTTGTGCAGATTGAAAGTGCGGTGGACCACGTTATCCAATTGTTCGATAGTCATAATCAAAATAATTAACGCCGACCTAATACCTTAGCTGCGACATTTTTCATGTCTTTAATAAAAGGACCTGGATCGCGCCAGCTAAACACGAAATAATGACAATTAAGCATCACGTAACTTGTTAACAATGAAAGCAAGTCTTTGATTGGCGTTGCAATGAATACCGGATCTTTGATCAGTTGTTTATTGATGGCTACGCGGTGCAGACGCCTAAGTTCGGGGATCATATAAATAGCACTAACCTGTCGATACTGACATTGATTAACTGATTTTTTCTCATTAAAAAGTTCCACCAGGGCCGACGCAAAGTTAACACCACTGTGATATGACAGTGCCAGGCTGCCCCAAAATCTGCCATTGATTTCCATTAAAATATATTGGTTTTTCTCACGACAATAACGGTATTCAACCATCGCGACCCCCTGCCAATTTATCTTTTTTAGCAACGCCCTAGACTGCGCCAAACAAGCTTGATGGTGGGATAAATCTAACGAGCGGCAACGTGTTGATGTACCACCTTCTGGCGGCCACTCATGCTCGCGAATATGCTGAAACTCTAAATGAACCTCACCGTCTTTACACAGGAAAAACTGCCCTAAACCAACGCCATGACAATATTGCTGGATCAGAGGGAATTGTCCAACCCCCTCATAAACGCTTAGCTTATCTCTAAGTTGTTGCCGTGTTAATGCAAACTCAAGTTTATGAAGTTTCAAGCCTTGTTGAGATAGCTTTTTCTGTACCTCAAGCGGGTTAGCCCATTTCAACACCACCGGATAAATAATTTGTGATTCAATGCTATCGAGTTGAGCGACAGAGTCTATCGTCAGGCTGGTAGGACATTCAATTCCCACCTCGCTTGCGGCGGCCAATGTTTTAGATTTATCCAACACAATAGCCATTTGCTCAGCGGGAGGCACTAGAACCTTGATCGTCAAATTAAGCTGGTCACGATATTGATTGATCAGCGTGATATCCGTTTCACTTATCGCCAGCAAACAGGGCTGCTCAAACTTTTTTGATACAGCAATGAGTTGATCGATGACCAGTTCTTTGGTTGTTGCTCGAATGACCTTGTGATGACAATGCTTAGAGGCATGACCAATCGCTCCCAAGCTTCCGATGCCAATCGTATAATAACCATGTTGTGACAAATCCCTTAAGACTGCCAGACCAATTGGTGTGTTCACTCCCAGAACAATGACAGGTTTCAAACGTTTTCCTATATAACTCGATAATTTATACGCTGATGCTAACAGCGCTGACTTAAAATAATTCTAGTACATTACAATTCAAAGGCAAATTAGAACACCAAGAGAATTAATCGCAATTGGCAGTGAACGACATTTTTGTGCTCTATAATTCATTACTTAACCTCTTATACCCGATCACTAACGTATGGTTAGCACAAACGACCGACTCAGAAAATGAGGAATACTCTCGAGGCACTTTTTCAATGGTATTAAGATCAAATTCACAGCCAATGTTAGTCATTGGTGGCACTTGCACGTTGAATTCGGGTTAAATTACGCCAAGAAATCTAGCGTCAGTAAAAGTCGTTTTTCGTTAGCGTCGAGCGCAGGTGAACGATGAACCAAGCCAGCATTTTCATTGTCGTGCCAGCTTTCACCTTTGAGCAATGCGACATCGCCACAAGCTGTTTGCTCAATGCTGCTCGCGTGTTGGTAGAGCCCGCTGAACTCATCGTCAAGCCCTTGGTTGCCCGTCCCCAATTTACTTCGATCAATGACCTGATGTGGTAGCCACTGAGTGCCAGTTCCAGCGTAGGTTGTCACTAAACGACAAGGTACCTTGTCGACATGAAAGCGTGGACACATTGCATGGTGCAACGTCGTTAGGCGCAGCCCAGCACGTTTTAGCTCAAAAAGGCAGCAGAACATGTCCACCAGCTCTGCTATGTTTTCACTTAACTCCTTGGCGCAAGCAAGTCCTTTGAGCTCGTGATGAAGTTCAAACAGTGCAGTTTTCGGTGTGACCGCACTAACAATTTCCAAGGATTTATCCGACAGCAAAAGATCATTGACGGTCGAGTTAAGTGTCGATGACAAGGTGCGTTGCCAGATCACCATATTCGGTGACTCTTGGTAAATATCGGTGAGGATCTGCGGTTCATTGCCTAGTGACACAGTGCGCTCTTTTTTAGCTTGCAACGCTGGGGGGCTGAACTTCCTTAATGCGTTCATGACGCCTCCTCCCACAGTGGAAACGGATCGGGCAATGTGCGCCAAAACACTTGGCCTTTGAGTAGTTCCTCTTCGGTAAGTAAACAATCGTCAAGCGCTTGGATCATTGTGGTCTGATTTAAATTCTGACCAATAAACACCAATTCTTGGCGCATATCGCCAAAGGGCTCGACCCAGTTTTTTTCGATCGAGGCTAAGGCCTCTTGATCGGTCGGCCAGTTTATTTTAGGCTCAGCCTGCCAAAACATGCCCGCAAAGCCGTAATGCGCGATGCCACCAGCCTGATTCCATTGGCCAGCAAACTCAGGACGTGAGGCAAGCCAAAAATAGCCTTTAGAACGTATAAGTTTTCCGTACGCCTCTGTACTATGCAGGAACTTGTAAAACTTATCTGGATGAAAGGGTCGACGGGCTTCATAGCTAACACTACCAATGCCGTATT
>JABSRS010000041.1:3677-15024 GCA_013214885.1 Gammaproteobacteria bacterium | reverse complement strand
AGAAAACGTCTTACCTGAAATATCCACAAGAAACTTTTTATTTAACGTGCCAAAAAATCGCTCTACAAATGGCTTTAACCACGGTTTTTTTATTGGGTTGTACTGAACATTAATACCAATTTCTAAGCAAGCTTGCTCAAGGCTGTCACACCAAAACTCGGCGCCATTATCGACCACCAGTTGCTCCATTTTCCCACGGCAAGGCCAATCATTAACTATTTCTGGGTATTTTTGTTTAATATAATCCTTTGGCATCAATGCATGCATTAATGCTTTTCGAGTGGACTCATAACCTGGTTCTTTAAATCCGAAATAAAAGCCTACAACGCACTTGCTGAAACTATCAATTAATAACGTTAAATAAGGGCGGCCTAATGGCACAAGGAGTTCATCGTCAATAAGGATTAAATCCAAGGGTGTGTGGTCTATTTCGACTCTTTCTAACACACGCTGTGGAGGCAAATGCCCATCAATGGCATTGAACTCGATGTCAGCGCGATATTTGCCATACCTAGCCACCATTACGTCATACTTCGGCATTTCGTCAATACGTTTGTAAAAAGCTCTTTTGGATATTTCTTTTACTGCACCGATCACTAAACTTTTGTTTTCAAGTCGAATAGTGTCACAGTAATATTGGTAAACATGCGCAATGGTTGGTCTTTCCTTTACTAAATATCGTTCTAGTGCTCGTTCAAAAAAAACTTCATCTGAATCTCTTAATCGTTTGTTAGTGTTTCCTTTGGAGCTATGCCTTGGAATAAGTGACAACAACTGATAGCCAGAATTGAAATATAAACGCCACCAGGTTCCAAGTGTTCTGACGCTGGGGATATCCGTTTGTAGATCTTTTTTAGCTTCGACTATCAGATCCTTAAGGTTTTTTTCAGTCCAGCCACCTGTCAGGCGTGTTTTTATCCACTTAAGGATTTTTACGCGCCTCATTGTTTCTATTTGAATAGTAGCTGGATAGCTAGCTAGATCTCGGTCGGAATAAATAGATAGGGTAGTACTTTCATCTTGCGAGGTATTAGCGGTATTCGTTTCATCAATAAACAAACTGATTTCATTTTTCATGACCCACCACCCATACCGTTGATTGCATTCCAAAATCACCTTGGGACAAGTCTGTGAGTAAAGCGCCATGAGAGATTAAACCAATCACACTTGCCATTAGCTCTCTAATAGATAAATAAAGTTGCTCACTCAGTTGCAGAACAGTCAAAATACCAGTTCTACGTACTAAAGATAATAACTTAAGTTGCAATGGAGTGAATTTCTGAAATCCAGAATAACGATGCAATAACTTTAAATTATTAAGGATTGGGTTAACTTGGATTTGCCGTTCCGTGATCAGTACAAGAGATGTACCAAGTTCCAGTGCCGCTGCTCGTTTTTCTTTGAATCGTGCTTTGAAGTCGATATCTGATGTTTTAGATTGTGGCTTAACCTCTATAAAAGTTTCAATGTTAGCAGCATCAATCATTTTAAAGTCTGGAGTATAAGGCTGAGTCTTACCTTCAAATTGATATTTATAGCCTAGAGGTTGAGCTTCATATTGGATTATTTTCGTAGAATATTCGAGGTGAAAACAGGTGTCAAATTCAAGGGATGATTCAACGGTATAAACGGTATTCATTTTAGAGCTGGCAAACTTATAAAGGTTATTAACTCTTGAGTATCTCAGATTGCGACGATACATAGTAATACTCCTACTTGTAGTATTATTACTACAAAGGGTAGTCTATGAAAGCTAATAGTGCAATTTAGAAGAATTATAGTGCAATTTAGAAGACTTATGGTGCAAGCGACAAAGACTAATAAGAATAGGTGGTAACTAACCAGCCACACCTCGGCACATGAGTCCTTAGCTGCGGTTGCTCCCTTCCAGGCCTGGCCGAGTTCACTAAGTATCATTGCGAGGGGACCGATTAGTCACCGAGGCGCATTATCTATGATTAACCCCGCTTGTGGCAAGCCATTTAGCTAATTTATTTACAAAAAGCGTCTGAATGCTTATTTATCCATCTATTTTTCAAATTCAACTAGAATAAAGACTCCGAGCGAACAAGCCTGTACTCGGATTTACTAATCAACTGGAACTATCACAGGAAAAGACAAATAAGTAGCAGATCGTTTTATCCATGATGGAATACAGCTAACAACGAGAGTTAAATTATGAATATATGTCAAAAAATCCTGATTGCCGCATTAACTTTAGGGTTAACAGCTAGTCCTCTTGCCTTGGCAAAAACTAGTGATACTGAGAAAGCCAAAATAGAAAAGGTAAAAGCCCACAAGGTCAGCACCAGTGCTGCGATTAAAGACAAAAAGTCTAAGGAAAAAGCTAAGGCTAAATCGAAGGCGAAAAAGAAAGCCCAAATCACCACAAGCTATAAAATGGTCAACATTAATAAAGCGACCAAGCAGCAGTTGGTTAGTGTGTTAAGTGGTATTGGCGAGAAGAAAGCGAAAGCCATTGTTGATTACCGTAACAAGCACGGTGCATTTAAGTCTGCTAATGATTTATTAAAAGTGAAAGGCATTGGCAAGAAAATACTGGCCAAGAATAAAACCAAAATTTCACTAAAGGGCAAAACGGTAGTGGGCCATTCAGATAAGGTAAAAAAAGCCAAGTCTAGCAAAAAGAAACTCGTTGCTAAATAATCCATAAAGCCCCTTTACGTTCGCTAAAGGGGCTTATTTAATTAATCAGGTTCTTTAAACTCTTCTAAGATTAAATCACTTAGTAAGCACCCAGCGCGTCCTAGTGGTCGTTCTGATGAATGAACTAGCTTAGGCACAAATGAATGACGAGATCCACTCATGTAGTCGAGTTCAATCAAACTACGGTCCTCAAGTTCTTGCTTAATTAAGTAGTCAGGCACCCAGCCAAACCCTAGTCCCATCATAATGGCGTTTTTCTTGGTAATAAAGCCACTTAGATAGAATACCCGCTCACTGCCAAATTGTAATTCATCTTGAAAATTAGGATCTTGATCTCCTGAATCAGCAATGGTTAATTCTATATGACCGTGGAGGTGTTTTAATTCTATATTTTTAAGGTCGGACAATGGATGTTCTGGTGCGGCAACTAACACAGTGGTCATTTCGGTCAATGGACGTGACACTAAGTAAGGCGTCGATTGATAACTTTTAACCAACATTAGATCGGAGTTATTACTATCAAAACAGTGCTGAACACCACTTAGAAACTCAGTTTTAAGCCGAACCCTTGTTGGCACGTTCATTTGTGACAACCGCTTTAAGGCTCGCATAATAGGTTGCATTGGTAATGCGCCATCAATAATTATTTCTAATTTGGCTTCCCAACCTTGGCTAAAACGCTCGGCTAGGACTTCAAGATTACGCACTTGTTGCAATAAGCGGCGCCCCTCAACCAATATCGCACTGCCTTCGGGGGTAAGTTCAGCGCGATATTTAGAGCGATCAAACAGCTCAACACCTAGATGCTGTTCTAATTTTTTGATTTGATAACTAACGGCTGATTGCGCTCTGCCTAGTTTGTCTGCGGCTTTGGCAAAACTGCCAAATTGAACGATCAGGTCAAGAATTTTAAGGGTTTCAATATCAAGTTTCATTTTTGAACCATCTATTTTTTTTATTGTGTTAATTAAAACATAATTATATTTTTCGAACAAGATTAACGTTAAGGTAAGTTAATCAAGGGCATTAAATATGCCTTATCACCATAATAATTAAATATAAGAGTGTAAATGATGATAACTCCAGAAAACCCTATTGGTTTATGCGGCATTGAATTCACCGAATTCGCAACGCCTGACAACGACTTTATGCATCAGGTGTTTATTGATTTTGGTTTTTCTAAAATCAACAAACATAAAACAAAGAATATTTTTCATTATAAGCAAAATGATATCAACTTCCTAATTAATACTGAAAAATCAGGTTTCTCTACCGATTTCGCTCAGTCGCATGGCCCTGCAATTTGTTCGATGGGTTGGCGCGTAGAGAACGCCCAACAAGCACATGACGAAGCGGTTAAGCGCGGTGCTAAGTCGGTTGCCGATCAAGACAAAGATTTACCCTACCCCGCTATTTTCGGCATTGGTGATAGTTTAATTTACTTCATTGATGCATTTAGTGCGCAAAGAAATATTTACTCAACTGATTTCGAGCCACTGGCTAACCCTCAGGTTGTTGAAGAAAAAGGGTTCTTACGCGTAGATCATCTAACTAACAATGTATATAAAGGCACAATGGAACGTTGGGCTAACTTCTACAAAGATATCTTTATGTTTACCGAAGTTCGTTATTTTGACATCAAAGGTGCAAAAACAGGACTTATCTCTTATGCACTGCGCTCTCCTGATGGCAGTTTCTGCATTCCAATCAATGAAGGGAAAGGCAACGATAAGAACCAAATCGATGAATACCTTAATGAATACAATGGCCCTGGGGTTCAGCACTTAGCCTTTGAGTCACGCGATATTATTGCTTCACTTGATGCGATGGAAGGAACGAGTATTAAGACCTTGGATATCATTAAAGAGTACTATGATGATATTTATGATCGGGTACCACAAGTAACCGAAGATCGTGACCGAATTAGGCATCATCAAATATTGGTTGATGGCGATGAGTCTGGTTATTTATTACAAATATTTACTAAAAATCTATTTGGACCTATCTTTATCGAGATTATTCAACGTAAAGATAATGACGGCTTTGGTGAAGGTAACTTCCAAGCATTGTTTGAATCAATTGAACGTGACCAACAGCGACGCGGCGTACTTTAAAGCCAGCTAAATCGCCGTTCTTCCTGAACATCGTCGCTCCATGCCATCCATGGCACCGCGACATACCGTTCTTCCTGAACATAAAAAACAGCCCTAGGGCTGTTTTTTACTGTGCTAAATTTAAGAGCTAAACTAAGACCAAGCCACCATATTTCGGCCCATCTGCTTGGCTTTATACAGCGCGGTATCGGCATCACTGATCATCTCAAGTAAATCACTTTTTAGGCTATTACCCACCCCAATACTAATGGTAACCGTAATCACGCCATCTGGAATGGTGAATTTAGTCCGTGCCACCGCGTCTCTAAAACGTTCAAAGTATTGAGCACAGAACACTCGTGAAACGCCTTCAATAATAATAATAAACTCTTCGCCACCATAACGCGCAACGGTGTATTTATTGAAGGTTTTGTTTAATAAATTCGACAGTTCAACGAGTACCGCATCACCACTGTCGTGACCATAGGTGTCATTAATCTTTTTAAAATAATCAATGTCGATTAATGCCACGGTTAATTCTGTGTCATCAATTTTGGCACTACGAAATAGTTTTTCTGCGACATTAAAGAAGTAACGACGGTTATAAAGTTTGGTTAAATAATCTCGATTGGCTGCTTCCTTAATTTTTTTAATTAAAGAAATTTGTTCCATCGCTTTTAGAATACGCCATTGAAACTCTTCTTGAATAAATGGCGTCATTAAAAAGTCGTTAGCACCGTACTTAATAAACCGGGCAGAAAGGGTGGCATCACTCGATGAAGACAAACCAATAATTGGAAATTCATCACGAGTTCGAGTTTGACGAATTGCCCGAATTAGCTCCATGCCATTCATTTTTGGCATGTTGTAATCGGTAATCAGTAATCCAACCTCGGGGTACTTAGCCAATGCTTTTAATGCTTCAATGCCATTTTCAACTTCGATGACATCGTATAAAAGCTTACGCAATTGAGCACTAATATAGTTGCGCAGTGTTTTGGAGTCATCGGCGACAATGACTTTAATCTCTCGATTTAATAGCAGCTGATTGGCTAACCGAACAGCGGTAGTATAGGAGTCTCGATTCTCTTTATAGATATAATCAAGAACGCCCATTGTCAGCATTTGCTCACGACGTTCATCGTTCATTGTTGCCGTCAATACAATAGTTGAAATACCAGCACTTAGAACAACGTCAACCACTTCACCATGTGGGGCATCAGGTAAGTTAAGATCAGCCAAGACTAAAAAGTAATCATTTTTAGCGATTAGCTCAATTGTTTCAGCCATGGTGCTAGCAAAATCAAACTCGCAATTTAACTCAACACTTGCCAAATGTTTAATGACTTTTTGAATTAAAAAACTATCTTCAATGATAAGTAACTTCGACATTTACACCTTATAAATCCATTGGTATCGATTCTGATTGAAAAACTAAACTAATAATTTACTACATTGGTGCGACATTTCAACTAAGTTTCTAAAATAACGGCATAATAGTTAGAAATATTGAATTTCTTGTTCGGTTAAATCACGCCATTGACCACTAGCAAGCGAATCTTCAATTGATAATGGACCAACACTTTCACGATGGAGGCTCGCCACTCGATTATCCACAGCTGCGAACATCCGTTTAACTTGATGATACTTGCCTTCGCATATTTTCAAGCGCGCAGTTTTCTCGGTAACAATTTCGAGTTGTGCTGGCTTGGTTAATTTGTTCTCATTTTCTAACTGAATACCTGCTTTAAACTGCTCTATTAATTGCTGTTCAAGTGGTAATTCAACTTCAACCAAGTATGTTTTATAACATTCTTTGTTCGGTGAGGTAACTCGATGCGACCATTGACCATCTTCGGTGATTAAGACTAACCCAGTAGTATCTTTATCAAGTCGACCAGCGATATGAAGTCCATGTCTCATTTCCTCTGGTAACAGATCCAGCACTGAGATGCCATCGTCATCAACAGTTGAACATATATATCCTGCAGGTTTATGCAGCATAATGAAAACAGGCTTACGGATCGTCACTAACACACCTTCATAATGCACTTGTTGGTCAATGATTTTTACATCGCCCTTTTTTACCACTTGCATATCAACGGTGATACTTTCACGATGCAAAGCACGCTTGGCTTCTTTACGTGACATGTTAGTGTTTTCACTTAAAAATCTATCTAATCTCATTTTTTAACAACTTTTCTATGTGGCCAGCATCCCTGCTAGCTATTTACTTAAATATGTTCGATCACCAAACAACCCGCTGAATAACCTGCTCCAAACGAGCAAATAATCGCTTTATCGCCCGCTACCATATCATCATGATGGCAATGAAATGCGATAATAGACCCAGCAGAGCCAGTGTTAGCAAATTGATTTAAAATAATGGGAGCTTCATCACCAACAGGATCTCGACCAAGTACTTTACGGGCGATAAAAGTATTCATGTTGATGTTGGCTTGATGTAAGAACAGACGCTTTAGATCTGACGCTTCTAGATTGGCATTTTTTAATTGCTGATCTATTAATGCGTACACCATTGGCAATACTTCTTTAAAGACTTTACGGCCTTGTTGAACAAACATTTTGTCGCTATCGAACATCGTTTCAGGGTTACAACGGTTGATATGACCAAAGTTGCTACGAATATTATTTGAGTAAGTGGTCATTGGCTGCTGCGATAGGATCTTAAAGCAATGCTTTGCAGTTGCTGTTTCTTGCTTTTCAACCACTACTGCGGTTGCGACATCACCAAAAATAAAGTGACTATCACGGTCACGATAATTAATCTGTGGCGAGGTAATTTCAGGGCTAATCACCAACACTGTTTTAGCCGTGCCACCAAGTAGCGCATTCGATGCATTCATAATACCGAACGTTGCTGACGAACAAGCCACCAGCATATCAAATGCCCAACCTTCACAACCTAGTTGCTTTTGCACTTCTATTGCAATTGCTGGATATGAACGTTGAGTGTATGAACATGCAACAATAATTAAATCAATATCTTTGGCTGTTTTGTTCGCTGCTGCCATGGCTTGTTTAGCCGCAGCAATCGCCATTTCAGCCTGCATAGATACTTCATCGTTTGCGCGATCTTTAATTAGCGGCATCATGGTTTCGGTATCTAAAATACCCTCTTTAACCATCACATAACGATTGGTAATACCTGAAGCTTTTTCAATAAACTCACTGCTTGATGGCTTAAGAGCTTCAATTTCACCCGCACTAATGGCGGCTTCATTTTCGTTATTGAATTGCGCTACATAAGCGTTAAACGCGGCGACTAATTCATCATTTGTGATGCTATGTGGTGGGGTATATAAACCAGTACCACTAATTACGATTGACATTAATTCTACTCCATCAGCATATGCTGAACTAAGTTTTTGATTAGTCGATAAATGACTGTGCGGCTATTTTATAGGTAATTAGCTTAGTACGCATCATTTTAGTGCTTTTATCGCCTTATCTAGCCCAGCAACCGTCATTTCAAACATCTGCTGATTGAATAATTGTTTGATATAATCAATGCTCATAGTGTAGCGCCAGTGCTGTAGCTCAATTGGATTTAACCAAATCACGTTATCGAAATGGCTAACTATCCGCTCCAGCCATACCTGCCCTGACTCTTCGTTCATGTGCTCGACACTACCGCCTGGGTAACTTATTTCGTAGGGGCCCATTGAAGCATCGCCAATAAAAATAACTTTGTAGTCTTTACCGTAAGTGCGAATAATTTCCCAAACATCTTTGCGATCTTGATGACGACGATTATTGTCTTGCCATACGCTCTCATAAACACAATTGTGAAAATAAAAATATTCGAGATGTTTAAACTCGCCTCTGGCAGCAGAAAATAGTTGTTCGACTTGTTCAATATAAGGATCCATTGAGCCACCAACATCAAAAAACATCAATACTTTGATCGCATTGTGACGCTCGCGCACCATCTTGATATCAAGGTAGCCAGCGTTATTGGCCGTTGCCTTGATGGTGTGATCCAAATCGAGAATATCTTCAGCACCCGTTCGAGCGAATTTTCGCAACTTACGTAATGCCACTTGGACATTACGAGCACCCAGTAACTGTTGATCGCTTAAATTAGCAAATTCTCGTTTATCCCAGACTTTGGCGGCTCTTTTATGCCGTGAATTTGGCTGACCAATTCTGACACCTTGCGGATTAAAGCCAAAGGCTCCAAACGGTGAGGTGCCGCCAGTGCCGACCCATTTATTACCACCTTGGTGACGTTTTTCTTGCTCTTTTAAGCGTTGTTGCAACGTATCAAGCAGCTCATCAAGCGAACCAAGCGCTTTAAGTTGCTCTTTTTCCTCGTCACTGAGAATTTTTTCAAGCTCTTTGCGCAGCCAATCATCGGGAATGTCTTTATTAAACAGGTCAATACTACTGACCCCTTTAAAATAGTCGGCAAAAGCCCGATCAAATTTATCAAACTGCGTCTCGTCCTTAACCATAATAAGGCGACTAAGCAGATAAAACTTATCAATGTCGGCAAACACCACTTGACGCTCAAGTGCTGAAATTAAATCGAGCAACTCGCGAATGCTGACCTTGAGCTCATATTTCCTCAAGGTAAAAAAGAAATCAATTAACATAACGGGCTCTTTATCTGCGGGCGATAAACGCTAACTTCTCGAATAAATGAAGATCTTGCTCATTTTTAAGCAGCGCGCCATACAGAGGCATCACCGCTTTACTGCTGTCAGCATCGCGTAAAACTTGTGGATCAATGTCTTCTGCTACTAGCAATTTTAACCAATCGAGTAATTCTGAGGTTGATGGTTTTTTCTTAAGCCCTGCAACATTACGCAATTCAAAAAAGCGCACTAATGCTTGCTCCAATAATTTTGGTTTTATATTTGGGAAATGAACATCGACAATTTTTTTCATTTCTTGGGCATCAGGGAATTTAATGTAGTGGAAAAAACAGCGTCTTAGGAACGCGTCTGGTAATTCTTTTTCGTTATTTGAGGTAATAATCACGATAGGACGTTGGACAGCCTTGATCGTTTCTTGGGTTTCATAAACATAAAACTCCATTTTATCGAGCTCAAGTAATAGATCATTTGGAAATTCAATGTCGGCTTTATCGATTTCATCAATC
This sequence comes from Gammaproteobacteria bacterium, assembly GCA_013214885.1. Taxonomy (GTDB): domain Bacteria; phylum Pseudomonadota; class Gammaproteobacteria; order Enterobacterales; family Psychrobiaceae; genus Psychrobium. The sequence continues at coordinate 5,136 of JABSRS010000041.1, read as the reverse complement.
AATAAAATTGGTCGAACATCGCTGGTAAAGGCTTGCCACATTTTACCTTTGACAATGTAATTACCAATATCTTTTACTTTTGAGTCACCCAGTTGTGAGTCACGTAAACGTGATACTGCGTCATACTCATACAGCCCTTGTTGCGCCTTAGTTGTTGATTTAACGTGCCATTGTATTAATGGCGCGCCCAAGGCCGCCGCTAATTCTTCGGCTAGCATGGTTTTACCAGTGCCTGGCTCGCCCTTGATTAATAAAGGGCGCTCAAGAGTAATGGCTGCTTCAACAGCAAGCTTTAATTCTTCACTAACAACATAGCTATCGCTGCTATTAAAAGTATTTGATTGGTGAGATGACATAATGATTCTTTTATTGGTTCAAACGGATGTTTAAACATTACCATATTTTAAATCAATTTATATATATCTGTCGTCCATCATTAATGGAATAAGAGGTTAGGTTTTTATTACATATAGATATAACAAAATGTCACTTCCCTTATTTGCTGGTTACTTTATTCTTATCGTATTAAGCTAATTATATATTAGCGTTTAACAGACATCAGGATAAGGGAACAATTATGGCTAACATCGCACAAGACAATTCGTTAACCATTGGCAATACGCCTTTGGTACGCCTAAACAAGGTATCAAGTGGCAATGTAATTGCTAAAGTTGAAAGCCGAAATCCAAGCTTTAGTATTAAATGTCGTATTGGTGCCAATATGATTTGGGATGCTGAGAAAAAAGGCACCTTAACCCAAGACTCTGAAATTATTGAACCAACCAGTGGTAACACCGGTATCGCACTGGCATTTGTTGCGGCATCAAAAGGCTATAAGCTAACGCTTACCATGCCAGAAACGATGAGTGTCGAACGCCGTCAGTTGCTTAAAGCATTAGGCGCCAACTTAGTCCTAACCGACGGTGCCAAAGGCATGGGCGGCGCAATTGCTAAGGCTCAAGAAATTAAAGATTCAGATCCAAGTAGATACGTACTGCTGGGTCAATTTGATAATCCAGCCAATCCAGAAATCCACGAAAAGACCACGGGTCCTGAGATTTGGAATGACACCGACGGTGAAATCGATGTCTTGGTTGCTGGCGTCGGCACTGGCGGCACGATTACGGGTATTAGTCGTTATATTAAAAACACCCAAGGCAAAGCCATTACTTCGGTTGCAGTAGAACCAACGAACTCGCCGGTGATTACGCAAGCCAAAGCAGGGCTAGCGCTAACACCAGGTCCACATAAAATTCAAGGAATTGGTGCTGGCTTTATTCCTGGCAATCTTGACTTGGATTTAGTCGACCTTGTTGAGCAAGTTGATAACGATGAAGCCATTGAGATGGCGCGCCGCTTAATGGACGAAGAAGGTATTTTAGCGGGTATTTCATCGGGCGCTGCAGTCGTTGCCGCCAACCGAATTGCCGCATTACCTGAGTATGCTGGTAAAACCATT
>JABSRS010000041.1:0-3667 GCA_013214885.1 Gammaproteobacteria bacterium | reverse complement strand
AAGGAAGGGGTTAAATAACCTTTCTCGCTCAGACCAACAGCCCTAAAAGAGGATAAGTATTTACTTATCCTCTTTTTTTTGTCAGCCGCTAGTAATCTTCGACTATGCTCAGTACACTCACTAATAGTTTTGCAAATAGTCTTATGTGAATCCCACATTATTTTAGGAGCTTAAACAATGCCAAAGCAAACGTTGGCCATTTTAGACCAACATTTTACCATTCATAGCTTCAACCCTGACACCATCCCAGCTAGCCGTATATTTGAGCAGGAAATGTATTTTATTAGTCGTACTTTTGATGAATTATCGGTGGTGGTGTCATCTGATTTAGATTTACCCAGTCTCGACAGCGAAGCTGGCTGGCGCTGTTTAGAAGTGATGGGGCCATTGGCATTTTCTTTAACGGGCATTATTGCGGGGATCGCTGACGTTTTATCAAAAGCTAATATCAGCATTTTTACCTTATCGACTTTTGATACCGATTATATTTTAGTCAAAGATAGCATGCTCGACACTGCAACCAAGGCTTTAGAACAGGCTAATTACCGAATTACTTTGCTGGATTAACCAAACCATGAACACCACGGTCACGCTCAAGCATCAAACGATTCACCTTAACGCCCCGATTAGTGGTACCACCTTGCCATTATTAGAAGTGTTAGACCCACTAATCAGTCAAGGCGTATTAGGTCATGGTATTGCAATTGAGCCGATTAGCAGCCGGATAGTTGCGCCTTGTCATGGCACTATCACCGAGCTAGCTCCAACGGGACATCAACTAAGCCTAACGACCGAACATGGCGTGGTAATCACCATAATCATTGGCCACGATGCCATTAGAACTCACGGTCTTGGTTTTAGTAAAAAAGTCACTTGCGGTGATATTGTTATCGCTGGACAAACATTAATTGAGCTTGATACGTTAAAACTCAAAGCCCAACTGCAATCTCTTGCCGTCAGTATCCTTATTACCAAAGGGGCGCTTAAACTCAAACATCACTTTGGCATTAAGCGAGCTGGCGAAGACAAACTCTTATCTATTGTAATAAAGGATCACCAATGACCACTGTTGTATATGGGATTAAAAACTGCGACACCATAAAAAAAGCCTTAAAGTGGCTCGACAATAATAACGTTGAATACACTTTTCATGACTATCGTAAAGATGGTTTATCAGCGCAGCTGCTTGAGCAATTGATGACTCAGGCCGACCCACAATTAATGCTCAATAAACGCAGTACCAGCTTTAGAGCATTATCAGAAGAGCAAAAAGCGAGTCTTGATAATGACGCGTTAGCGCCGCTATTTTTAGCCACTCCGACTTTAATTAAACGACCATTGTTAATTAGCAATAACGCGACATTGCTGGGTTTTAAAGCCGACCAATATCAACAATTTTTTGAACTTTAAGGTACGCCAGTGAGTAATACGATTAACGATCCGCGTTTATTTGATTTGGCTTGCGATTTATTAAGCCGCCACTCTCTTACCCCGCTTGACGGCGGTTGCCAACAATTAATGGCCTCTTACCTGAGCCCATTAGGGTTTAATATTGAGTCAATGAATTTCGAAGACACCACTAACATGTGGGCACGTAAAGGCAATACTGGACCGCTATTTTGCTTTGCAGGTCATACCGATGTCGTGCCTGTAGGTGATGAAAGTTTGTGGGATAACCCGCCTTTTTCACCGAAACTTATTGATGGTATGCTCCATGGTCGCGGCGCGGCAGATATGAAAGGTAGCTTGGCGGCGATGGTTATTGCGACCGAACGCTTTGTTAAGCAATATCCTGATCATAAAGGCTCAATCGCATTTCTAATTACCAGTGATGAAGAAGGACCGTTTATTAATGGCACCACACGAGTCATTGATACGTTAGAAGCGCGTAACGAAAAAATTCAATATTGCATCGTCGGCGAACCAAGCTCTACCGCTAAATTAGGCGATATCGTTAAAAATGGCCGTCGAGGTTCATTAACAGGCAATTTAAAGGTCATTGGCAAACAAGGTCATGTTGCCTACCCTCACCTTGCTGACAACCCTATTCACCGCATTACGCCAGCATTAACCGAGCTTAGTCAAATGGAATGGGATCAAGGTAACGAGTTTTTCCCACCAACCAGTTTTCAAATATCGAATATTAATGGTGGCACTGGGGCTGGTAATGTTATTCCTGGTGATTTAACGGTTCAGTTTAATTTTCGTTACTCGACCGAAGTCACTGCGCAGAAACTTATTGAGCGAGTTAGGCAATTACTTGATAATCATAACTTAGTCTACGAGCTTGATTGGATCTTTAATGGCTTGCCATTTATCACCGATCACGGTGAGTTATTAGAGGCGGTTAAACTGTCGATTAAAGAAATTACCAATATCGACACCGATCCACAAACCAGTGGCGGCACATCCGATGGTCGTTTTATTGCGCCTACAGGTGCAGAATTAGTCGAGTTAGGACCGATCAACGCCACAATTCATCAAGTTAATGAGTGTGTTAAATATCTTGATTTAGAGTTATTAACCGATGTTTATCAACGCTTGCTTGAAAAGCTATTACTAGATTAATCTGATGAATAAAACGTTTAGCCACCCCCAAATATTAGGGCAATCTCAAAGCCACTTGGTGACATTGCCAGATAATCATCAGTTGCATCGATTGGTGATCAACGATTGGCAAGCGCTACAACAAGCGGCGAAGCTGGCAGGGATTAACTTACAAATTGCCAGCAGCTATCGCTCGTTTGAACGCCAATTGGCAATTTGGAACAATAAAGCCAGCGGAAAACGCCAGCTTAACGATCGCAACAACCAAGCATTAAACCTTGATCAGCTAACCCAGCAACAATTACTCGATGCTATTCTAGCTTGGTCAGCATTACCAGGTGCTAGTCGCCATCATTGGGGCTGCGAAATCGATGTCTATGATCCTGATATGCTAGCAGGACAGCAACTGCAACTTGAGCCCTGGGAATACCAAGCCTCTGGACCGATGGCACCATTGGGGCAATGGCTTGATAATAACCTCGCAACATTTGGTTTTTACCAACCGTATCGAACAGATAAGGGCGGCGTTGCCATCGAGCCATGGCATATTAGCCATATTGCAGTGTCGAGCCAAGCCGCTAAACAGCTTAGTCCTAGCGTGTTAGAATCGGCTTTAAGTCATTGCGACATCGAGTTGAAAACATTAATTTTATCGCAATTATCGGCTATCTTTAGCCAGTATATTAATAACGTGGATCTGCCATGAACACCATCGCCGTCGTACTTATTATCGTTTTCGTTTTGGCGATTATCGCCTCTAACATTGCGCTAATTCGCTATAGTAATAAATTCCAATTACCGCCTAGCGATAAAGATAAAGATAAAGATAAAGATAAAGAACAACAAGACAAACCAGATCACGACCCAAAACAACAATCACAAGATGACCCTAAGTCACCGAAATAATGAGAATAACCATGAAAAAAACACCCATTGCCTTAGCAATTTCCACCCTGATATTGCTTGCTGGCTGTAATGACAGCCAGCAAGACACCGCTCACCAAGATGCAGCACATCAAGACACGGCTCATCAACACAGTGTGCAAGAAGCCCCTGCGGTTGAGTTATTGCCAGCCTTTAAAGATCGCTTAGGTATTTATAAAGAAGTTACTCTAACCAC
>JABSRS010000418.1 GCA_013214885.1 Gammaproteobacteria bacterium | reverse complement strand
AACTGGACGGTTCAATTAATTCCAATAAGGATGCCGCCACTACTGGAGCTGAATTGACTGGGATCCGCGAAGATGGCTCTGAACCTTCTTTTGCTGCTCAGGCCACGATTATTGTTGCCCAGTCGCCGACGCCAGATCATGTTGAGTTAATTTTCGGCGGTAATGACCTTTGTAGTCGTGATTGTGTCGATCCTGCCAATTGTGACGATCCAATTTACACCGATGCCGAATGGCGCCAGGCGGCGCGTAATGGTTTAAACACCTTAGTTTCAGGGATGCCTGAAGGCTCAACTATTCTGGTGGGTAGCGTGCCGCGGGTCCAAGATATTCGTCAGGCGGGCTTGGATAAACAGGCTGGCGATCAATATGTTAACTGTGAATCTATTTGGAGTAGTTATAATGTTTGTTCAATTGTGACGCAAGCTGCGCCACTCAATGGTGAAGCATTAGCCACTCGTATTGCTGCTGTTGCCGCGGCTCAACAGCGTTACAATGTTATTCTTGCCGAAGAGTCTGCGGCCTATAACAGCAATAGTAATGGTCAAAATCCTAATGGTATCGAGGTTATTGCCGAGTATGTCGACGAATATACCCCTTCCGGTGGTACGTTCCAATTTGGCGCAGAACAGATTAACGGCGGCGATTGTTTTCATCCCAATGTCGCTACTCAGAGTCTGATTGCCGATTTAATGTGGAATGCTAATAGCGATATGCCTTAACCAAGCAGCGTGCTAATGTGCTCCATGACGGGGGTGCATTAGCGACTGTTATTGATATAAAAGGTTAGCTTTTCGGTACCAAAAATTAGGGTCATTAATGAAAAAATCAATCTGGTACATTTGTTGTCTATTACCTTTGGTGTTGCTCGGTTGTAAACCTGCTGACACCCCCATGTCAGAGTCAAAATCTAGCCCGCCATTACGTCCTCCCCAAGCAATTGCCGCCAAAGTATCTGGTAACATCATTACAATCGATCAGCTTGATCAACGTATTGAACTGAAACTGTTTGATTTGGAATGGCGAAAATATCAGTTAAGAAGAGCAGCGCTCGATCAGCTGCTATCACAGCAACTCTCGTCTGATGGCGCCACTAAAAAATCGATTGAGATCACGCTTAAACCGCCGTCGCCCCCGCGGATCTCACTCCCAAGAGACAGTAGGTTAGTCAAGGGAGATCCCAGTGCCAAGGTCCGTCTTAGCTTGTTTTGTAGCTATCAATCATCACATTGCGCTCGACTACAGCCGATTATTACCGAACTTGAATTGCGCTACCAAGAGCTAATCCATCTGGTGTTTTATGATCAACCGCAACCTTTCCATCGCTTTGCCAAAAGTGCCGCCAATGCCGCTCATTGTGCGGAGGAACAGGGTAAACCGTGGCAATTTCAGGCAGCACTGTATGCAGATATTAATGATTTAAACCAGGCGAACTATCAAATTATTGCTCAGCAGCTATCACTCGATGAGGTGCAATTTAGCGAGTGCCTTGAGCATCGAGACTTTATCCACTTGATTGATGATGATCTCAAACTGGGACAACAATTGGGTCTTGGCAATGTGCCAGTGCTCTTTATTAATGGTCTCTATGCCAAGGGACCACAGACGGTTGATAGTTACGGTTATTATATTAATCAGGAGCTGATGCGACTCGGCCTGCCAATACCTTCGACGCTACCGATTGAATTAATCGCGACGTCGGTTGTACAACCCGCCGCTGCGTCGACCGCCACGGTAAAATATATAAACAACCAGCAGATTGTGAATTATCAGCGTGGCGATCTGATGCAGATGGCCGTTAAACTCGACACTATTGAACCAAGAAGAATAATTGTGCTTCATCAAGGCCGGTTAGAATTTATTCGGCTTAAGCAGAAGCAGCAGGCATTGGCTATCAAGGACAACGCTTCCGCTGGGTCATCAGCGATGTCCCAAGACCAAGCCCAGCCCAAACATCCTGAACAAGCTAGAGAGCTACCGTCCGCCGGCCAAAAGCCACTGTCAAGAGAGTGGCTCGACACTCAATTGGCCGAGCAACAACAGCTAGCGCAATATTTTCATCCAGCCGCACATCAGATTGACGGCGTGCATCTGCTTAAGCTGCAAGATATCGAACAGCATCCATTTTTTAAAACCCTTGGGCTTCAAAGTGGTGATGTGATTTTGCAGGTCAATGAGCAATGGGTTAGCGAACAGAGTAATCCGTTGTGGCAAAATCTTAGCCAGCAGGATCACATAAAATTATTGCTGATGCGAAATGGATTACCTATTCGATACGATTATCAGGTTCATAAATGATCTTTATATTCGAACGCTAATAGTGGCGGTGCTGCTTCGTAGCAGCTTAAGTTACTGAAATTAACTGGCTGCTCAGCTCGGATTAAGATAATATCCTGCGATATGAAATATTTACAAATATTTGCCGGTGAATCGGCACGACAACAAATAGCCCAGCATGGTTTTAGCCAACAGCTGTTTTCTACCATGCTTGGTGCTAGTGGTGGACCAAAGTGGTTTAGTCTCTATGGCCTAGATCGTTATATGTTTGGTGAGTTCTTTGCTGATCGCCAAACACCGCTCGATTTGGTGGGATCATCAGCGGGCTCTTACCGGTTTGCCGCTTTATCGCAAGACGATCCGCTGGCCGCGATTGAACGCCTTGCCAGTTTTTATTCCCACGTTACTTATTCTAAAACAACCAGTGCAAAGGAGATATCGCTCACGGCTGATGAGGTACTAGATTTTGTGCT
>JABSRS010000417.1 GCA_013214885.1 Gammaproteobacteria bacterium | reverse complement strand
TTACGGATCCTGTACGGATTGTTAAAACCAACGACGGGCTATGCAACGATTGATGGGATTGATGTTCAAAAGTCGGCGATTACCGCGCGTAAATCGTTAGGGATATTTCCCGATCAATTTGGCATGAGTGAGCGGTTAACCGCGCGTGAGCAAATTGAATACTTCGCTTGCATGCATGGCCTCAGTGGCGCAACGTTAAAGCAGGCACTCGATCAAGTGATTGATGATTTAGACATGCACGAAATTAGCGACCGTCGCACCGAGGGCTTTTCGCAAGGTCAACGGATGAAAGTGACTCTGGCACAAGCGTTAGTTCACAAGCCGAAAAACTTAGTACTCGATGAACCAACCCGCGGTTTGGATGTAATGAGTACGCGAATTTTACGCGAGCAATTACGCAAGCTTAAAGAGCAAGGGCATTGCATCTTGTTTTCTTCCCACGTAATGCAAGAAGTGGCAGCACTTTGTGACCGAGTGATTATTGTGGCCAAGGGCAAGATTATTGCCGAAGGGTCACCGCAGCAGTTATGTGAATTGGCTGGTAAAGAGCTGCTAGAAGATGCTTTTGTTGCGATTATTGGTAGTGACGAAGGGGTTGCAGCATGATTAATGTATTTAAAGGGCTGTTAGTTAAAGAATTTAAAGAAGCAGTTCGTGATCGTCGGGCGATGATGGCAGCATTATTTGCGATCCTAATGGGTCCCGTAATGATGGCGGGAATGATTTTATTTCAAATTGATGAAATCACCGAAATTAAACCGACCTATGTCGAGTTTAGTGGCAGCGAAAATGCGCCAAGTTTGATCGCTTATCTGGCGAGTAACAAAATTGTGCCAATTAGCGACATCCCAGAGGAGGATGCTGCTAAATGGAAAAAAATGCCGATTAGCATCATCATTCCAACTGACTTTTCAGCCAATATGGAACTCGGCAAACAAATTTCAGTGGTGTTAAAGGCCGATTTTAGTAATAAAAATTTACGCATGCCCTTGCGCAGAATTGAAACGATGATCCAAAACTACAGTGGTTCGATTGGTAGCACGCGTTTACTAATGCGCGGTATCGATCCACGTATTATGTCACCAATCAATCTAAGCACTCAAGATACCGCAACGGCAGAGTCAAAGAGTGGCATCATGATGTCGATTATCGCGATGTTTATTATGGTGGCATTATTTACGGCCTCGATGACAGCCTCAATTGATACTAGTGCGGGCGAACGTGAACGCCACTCATTGGAGTTGATCTTGTGTCAACCCGTGCCGACCAGTGTCATTGTGATGTCAAAGGTCGTGATGGTTAGTGCCTATGGCGCAGCGGCCTCGATTCTAACGATGATCGCAATGACTTTCACCATGTCAAATTTACCGCTTGAGAAACTGGGGATGTCGGTGATGGTCGACTTTGAAGCAATGGCAATTATTACCGTGATGATCCTGCCATTAGCTTATTTTGCCGCGATATTTCAATTATTTTTTGCTTATCGGGCCAAGAGCTTTAAAGAGGCGCAATCGTACCTATCAATGTTATTAATTTTACCGATGTTAGTGCCGATGTTAATTACTTTCTTGCCACACAAACCAGAATGGCTCGATTATGTACCATTAGCAGGGCAACACTTGATTATGGAGTCGTTGTATAAAGGCGAGGGCGTTAGTCTAGTGGCCTTTGGTGTAACAGCTTTGGTGACCACAGCGATCTCGATACTAATGACGATAATGCTGGCACAATCATTAAAATCTGAAAAAGTAGTGCTAGCGTTAAGCTAACTGTTTTTTAGCATCTTGGGGGCGCTTATTGCGCCCCGTTTTATATTAAGGAAAATTATGAATTCAAATCATCCGTCAGGTACGTTGCTTGGCCACCCTAAAGGGTTGTTCTTATTGTTTGGTACCGAAATGTGGGAGCGTTTTAGCTACTATGGTATGCGCGCAATATTGGTACTGTATTTAATTTCGACGGTTGAAAATGGTGGTTTTGGTTGGACTAACAGTGAAGCCTTAGGTTTGTACGGTACCTTTACCATGGCAGTTTACTTAACTCCCGTGATCGGTGGTTGGCTGGCTGATAATGTTTTAGGCCAGCGTAAAAGTATTATTATTGGTGGCTTAACCATGGCGCTGGGGCATTTTGCACTAGGGCTGCCGCATCAATTTATTACTGGCCAAGAAGAAAACATGTTCTATGTTGGCTTGGTATTGTTATGTATTGGTAATGGTCTATTTAAGCCAAATATTTCGACTCTAGTCGGCGATTTATACGAAGAAGGCGATGTTCGTCGTGATCGCGCTTTCACGATTTTTTACATGGGAATTAACATTGGTGCCTTCATTGCGCCGCTGATTATCGGTTATGTCGGTGAAAAAATTAACTGGCAACTCGGGTTTGTTTTTGCGGGTGTCGGGATGATCTTATCGGTTATTATGCAACTAACCATGGCCCAACGTTATTTAGGTGATTTGGGCCGAGAACCTTCGGCACTGCGGACAAATGGCGATAGTGATGTCACACTTAAATCGCAGCCATTAACAGGCGTAGAACGCGATCGGGTTAAAGTTATTTTAATTATGAGCGTGATCTCAATTGTATTCTGGACTGGTTACGAGCAAGCGGGTGGCTTATTGAATATTTACGCCAAAGATTTTACCGATCGTAATGTGATGGGCTTTGAAGTGCCAGCGTCTTGGCTGCAATCGGTTTCGGCTATTTTTGTGGTGATGTTCGCGCCAATTTTTGCTGCAATGTGGACTAAGCTCGATACCAACGAGCCATCG
>JABSRS010000416.1 GCA_013214885.1 Gammaproteobacteria bacterium | reverse complement strand
AATTTTACATTTAATGGAGCTTTGAGTATTAGTGATGTTGGCATTTTGCTTGCAATCTGAATAGATTATGGTTATCCATGGCTAAGATAAGGTCGAATTTTTCAAAATCACTATCGGTAATAGGTCGAGATTTTATCCCTTTAAAGTCATAACCCCTTTGTTGTGCCACCATCATTGACCGTTGATCTGGGCGACTCCCTTTATGGTGTTCAATCGTACCTGCAGAATCGACCCTAACGGTCATATTATTTAATTTAAGTGTTTTAATTAAGACAGCATGAGCGGTTGGCGATCGACAGATGTTTCCCATGCAGACCATTAATACTGAGTATTTTTTCTTTGTGAACACATAAATCCTTATCAAAAAAATTGCGATTAACTATAAAGTAGACAATTTAGTGCCAATAAGCCAACAAATGAAAAAGAAATAAAAAAGCCGCACTATCTAATGATAGTGCGGCTTACTAACTGACTATGTGGCTTTAAGAATTAAAGCTGGTCAGCGTTATCGCTTAGGTAGCTTGCAACACCTTCTGGAGATGCTGTCATTGCTTTGTCGCCTTGCTTCCAACCAGCAGGACAAACTTCACCGTGCTCTTCGTGGAATTGTAGTGCGTCAACCATGCGTAGCATTTCGTCAACGTTACGACCTAGTGGTAAATCGTTAACTACTTGATGACGAACAACGCCGTTTTCATCAATTAGGAAAGAACCACGTAGTGCAACACCTGCAGCATGTTCAACATCATATGCTTTACAGATTTCGTGCTTAACGTCAGCAACAAGGGTGTACTTAACTGGACCAATACCACCATCGTTTACTGGCATGTTACGCCACGCGTTGTGTGAGAACTGAGAATCGATTGAAACACCGATCACTACAGTATTACGCTTGTCGAATTCAGCCATACGGTGATCAAAAGCAAGTAGCTCTGACGGACATACGAAAGTGAAATCTAATGGGTAAAAGAAAATAACTGCTGTTTTGCCTTTAATAGCTTCGCTAAGTGTGAATGAATCAACAATTTCACCAGTACCTAGTACTGCTGCTGCGGTAAAGTCCGGTGCAGGTTGACCAACTAATACGCTCATAATAATCTCCGTTTGTTGTGCTCTAATGAGCTAAAATTAATCTTGGCTTGCGTGTTTTTCAGCAGTCTCTTTTAAAAGAGGCTGAAGTTCACCTTGTTGATACATTTCTAAAATAATATCACAGCCGCCAACTAATTCGCCATCAACCCATAACTGCGGGAATGTTGGCCAATTAGCATATTTAGGTAGTTCAGCGCGAATATCAGGGTTTTGTAAAATATCTACGTATGCAAACTTTTCACCACAGCTCATGATTGCTTGAGATGCTTGTGAAGAGAAACCACAATTTGGTAATTTTGGAGAACCTTTCATGAATAAGATGATTGGGTTTTCTGAAATTTGCTGTTTGATTTTGTCTAACGTTTCCATTTTATTTCCTTGGGCATACACAGGGTTGAGCTTTACACTCGTATTTAAGTGAATGCTATTGTACGCTGTCATAAGATAAGACTAAACCCTAATATTTTTAGGGTTAAATATCATTATGATAGGATATAAATATTACAGTCATTTTTGAGCCAAATCAATTTTTTTGCTGTATTATGTGGTCAGAATATAAAAAACTAAGCTTTAGTCGGCAATATAAATAATTTCGGAGATCATCATGGCGTTTGAACTACCTGCACTACCTTATGCAATCGATGCATTAGTACCACATATTTCACAAGAAACTCTAGAGTTTCACCACGGCAAGCACCACGCTACTTATGTTGCTAAATTAAATGGTTTAGTAGAAGGTACTGAATTAGCAAGCAAGTCACTTGAAGAGCTGATTAAAACCTCAACTGGTGGTGTATTTAACAACGCTGCACAGATTTGGAACCATACTTTTTACTGGAATAGCCTTAGCCCTAACGGCGGCGGCGAGCCAACAGGTGCTTTACTTGACGCTATTGTTACTGCTTTTGGCTCTTATGCTGATTTCGTGGCTAAATTTAATGACAGCGCAGTCAACAACTTTGGTGCAAGTTGGACTTGGTTAGTTAAAAATGCTGATGGTAGCCTTGCAATTGTTAATACCAGTAATGCAGCTACGCCACTAACAGACGACGGTGTTACTCCACTAATGACCGTTGATTTGTGGGAACACGCTTATTACATCGATTACCGTAATATTCGTCCAAACTATTTAGGTGGTTTTTGGGCATTAATTAACTGGGAATTTGCAGCGGCTAATTTCTCAGCTTAATTTTAATTATCGAGTCTAAAGGGCCTTCATGGCTCTTTTTTTATGTCTACTATAAAAAAATCATCAAATAAATTAATACTAAATTCAATATATTAAACTACGCTTAACCATATCAGACAGGTTTATGGAAATTTATTACTCCCTTTAAGGTCTAACCTTTATAGCACTAATTTTAAGGAGTTATTTCTATAAATTGCTGGCTTTTACTGCGCCTTAATAATAACGTAGTATTAAAAGGAACTTACAGCAGCTTCAAGGTTAGGCATGCCGTTGACTGAAGGCATCACATCTGACGAAGCGTTGAGCAATCAGAGGGGAAAACGATGTCTATATTTAACCATTACCAAAATCGATATGAAGCAACCAAAGAAGAGGAATATTCATTACAAGAATTTTTACTGCTATGTAAAGAGGACAGTAATGCCTACGCTTCGGCGGCGGAGAGGCTACTATTAGCCATTGGCGAACCAGAAGTCATCGACACAGCAACAGATCCTCGTCTGAGTAGAATTTTTTCAAATCGATTAATCAATCGTT
>JABSRS010000415.1 GCA_013214885.1 Gammaproteobacteria bacterium | reverse complement strand
TTATCAATAATATGGGCTAAAGCATACTCAAATGTGCCAGGAATTATTTGCAGTGTAAAATCAACAGGGATGAATTTATTTTGACAGGATAAATCTGGTTTATAGTTGGCCATTACATTTCACTCTGGGTGAATAATAACCATTAGATCATAGACTAGGCCTAGCTTAAAGCTTAATATTTAAACAAATTATAGAAATTAAAAAAGAACGTGAAAACGTTCTTTTTTGATAAATTCTACAGCCTCAACGCCCGCATAAGCTGCGGAGCAAGCAGGACGTGTTTGAGGCGCTTGTTAGTGTTTAATACGCGCCAATAGCTCAAATATTTCTTTTACAACCATAGCTGGTTCGTCATTTTGTGGATAGTGGTAACTTTTATCGGTTAAAACAGCTTTCCCTTGTGGAAAACTATTTGCCCACTCTGAGTGTAACTCTCCCCACATTTCACGAGCTTTATCAGTAAAAAATAAAATTGATGGCTCATCGTATTTTTTCGTAGATGCAATAACGGTTACTGGAATATCTGGTATTTGAGGGTAATCAGGTAATGGGCGTTTTGACCAAAAATCTAAATACTGATTAGACATACCGTTTATAAGGTCATCCAACTTTATTTGGGCTATTTCTTTTTCTGCTTTTGCAAGGTCAATTTTTCGCATTATATCTACGTCATGTTCTGTTGCAGGTTCAATCAACATTAAAGCTGAAACCCTTTCAGGATACATTGAAGCAAATCTCCTTGCGACATAAGCGCCATAAGAATGGGCAACATAAACTACAGGCTCCTTAATATTCAGTGCATCAAGAACCATTTTTACTTCTTGAGCATACTCTTCAGAGCTATAGTGCTTTTTGATTTTTGCAGAACCCCCGTTACCTATCCTTGAGTAACGAACAATTTTAGCTTTTTGGGCTAATTTTATGAAAATCGGATCCCAGTCAGATAAACCGGCAGCACCTCCTGCTTCTAATAAAACAGTGTGTTTACCTTTGCCAACAATTTCGTATTCAACATCGTAACCATTAATTTTAACCATATCTGGCTTAGCTAATGCTGAGACCGTAAACATACAGCCTAAAAACAACCACCAAAATTTCAATGTAATCTCCTTAAACACTAACAGCGTTATTAAGCCGAAATATTCCTAATTAACTGTGGAAACTTTTTCAGACGATGTTATTAATAGCGAACAAAATACGCTCACTTCACGATAAAATCAAACTGTAATGTATATATTGGTAGTTATTATTCGGTAGAAAGGCGGAAGCATTCCGTATCTGGGGAATAAAAGGGACAGCCATCTAAACAGAATATAACGGGCTATATTACGACAGCTCGGCAACTTAGGTTTGGCTATTAATTTGATTTAGTAAGATGCGTAAAGTTAAGTTAGCCACTCCCAAAATAGCAACGACAAATCCCAATTAAATCACAAGGTTTTCCTAAGGTTTTTAGCTTAAATGTTGCCTATAGTAATGGCTCTACTGTTTGGTATGCATGGAGAATAATATGATGTGGAAGATCATCAAAGTGTTTAGTGTCATAACGACAATGATACTCATGGGGTGTGGTGGCTCTGAAAGTGAAGAAAGTCCGTCACCAAATTCCCAAACGTTCGCAATCAATGCTACAGCTAATACGGGTGGCAGTATTACGCCATCAACCACAAGCGTTGTTCAAGGACGGACAGCACAATTTCAGTTAACCCCTGAACCAGGGCATCTCATTGATAACGTAATGGGTTGCCAAGGGGTTTTAGATGGTCGTAAATATGTGACTGGTGCGGTCAATTCAGACTGTACAATTACCGCTAATTTTATCAAAAAAACTTATCTAGTCACTGGTAATGCCAACATTGGCGGCATCATTAGCGACAATCAAACGATTGAGCATGGGCAAACAGCCACCTTTAGCGTGACTGCAAACGCTGGTTATACCGTTAATTCAGTGAATGATGATTGTACAGAGACAACAACAACCTTAATCGCTATCAATAATAATTATACCACGGCAGCAATCACCAAAACGTGTATGGTGACTGCCACATTTACTTGGTTACTCAATGTTAATGTTGATGAAGACATTGCAGTTTTTGAAAAAACGGCTGATGTGATGTTAACCGGTCAAGTAAATGGTAACGCTGGGGCATTAAATTTAACCTACCAATGGACACAAGCTACAACCGACCCAGCTTTAGTCGCATTAACTAATGCAACGACACTCACGGCAAGTTTTACCGCGCCTACGATTAACAGCGCTGCTAGCCTCAATTTAAACTTTACCCTCACCGTCGTTAACGATAATGACATTCAAGCATTTGATGATATTACAGTGACGGTTAACCCTATTTTACCGATAGCCAATGCAGGTGCTAGTCAAACCAAAATGACGGGCGCTCTCGTCACCTTAGACGGTAGTGCTTCAAAAAATCCAGCGCCCAACCAAATATTTTCCTATTTTTGGAGCCAATCAAGTACCGATACGTCCGGTATCACCATCATGTTAACCAACAGTGATACGGTCAACCCGACATTTACTGTCCCAGAGGTTAATGCCCAACATACACTTACTTTTGAATTAGCAGTGGAGGATTATCGAGGCTTAAAAGACACCTCTCAAACCAATATCACTATCTCTCCTACCCCACCGCAACTAACAACAACATTAAACGACACGGGTGTTGTATTGTGTGCTTATTCTAGTGGCATCATCGATTGTTCTGATCCAGTGATCACGACCCCGCCCAATATACGTAATTATTTTTTCAGGCAAGATGGTCATTTTGGTCGCGATGTCACCCATCATGATGATTCTGACGGCTCGGCTGGTTTTAGTTTTACCAAATTAGATGCCGATGGTAATGTGTTGGAAGACCAACGTTTTACCTATAATGTCGAGCCATGGAGCTGCGTGCAAGATAATGTCACCGGATTACGGTGGGAAGTAAAAACGCTATCGGGTTTGCGAAATAAGGAAAATACTTACACTTGGTATAACAATGATATGAGTAATAACGGTGGCGAGGTCGGCAAAATGGATGATGGCCTTCGCGCAACGGATAC
>JABSRS010000414.1 GCA_013214885.1 Gammaproteobacteria bacterium | reverse complement strand
TATTTGAACGGGAAATGCCCTTATCACTTTATTTTTGCACCAATGTTGAAATTTTTGGTAATTTCTCTTCCTGGGATGACGAGGTGTTAAAGCCCAGTAATACGGGTCGCTTAATTGCTGATTTGATCCCTGATACTCATGCCTTCATTTGGCAAAGAACCGAGCAAGATCCAGCACTGATTGCCTTAATTAACGATCCTAAATATCAACCTATCGTGGTATTCCCACAAGAGTTTGCTCTACCACAACAGCAAGTTCACAATCGAGTACCCCCGATTGAAACGGGTAAAAGGCCATTATTTATTTTGCTCGACGGCACGTGGCGCGAAGCCAAGAAGATCCTGCGTAAGAGTCCATACTTACAGCAACTGCCGATCCTGTCGATGTTAATCGAACCACAAGATACCAATCAGCGTTATCGTGTTCGAAAAGCCGCTAGTGACGGTCAAATGGCTACCGCAGAAGTCGCAGCACAAGTTCTTCACAGTTTTGGTGAGCATGACAATGGCACCATTTTAGACCTGTGGTTTGATGTTTTTAGCTATCACTATCAACATGGCGCATCGCACCGCCATCAAGCTAACGAACAAGCACTGACTGATTTACAGCAATTCACCGCCAATCTATAAAAAACTGGGGTCAGGTTCGACTTAATTAAAGTTGTACCTAACCCCACTTTATTAGCGTTACTAATTACTAGATATACCAATTTCCTTTACTATAGCAAAATAGAACAAAAAAAAGAGTAACGGTTGGGTAAACCGTTACTCTTTTTAAAATCAATAAAGCTAAAGATTAATCTCTAATCCTTGCCTTTAACGTCGATTTCTTTTTAGATGGGAAGCGCTTATTGGCACCAGCATTTGCTTTGGCTTTCTTCTTACGACCGCCGCTTTCATCTTCTTTAATCTTACGAATAGCAGCATGGCGTCTTACCGCGCGGCGAATACGTGCAGATTTATTGCGATGCTCTTCACGTAGTGCCAAAAATGAGTTGGTTTCTTCATCCAGGCCAACCATTTTACGTAAATAGTTAACTGGATCTAACTCAAGTTCTTGCCAACCACCACGTGGCAGACTCTTTTCTAAGGTGATGTCACCGTAACGAACTCGAATTAAGCGACTCACTTGAACGTCTTGTGATTCCCACATCCGACGAACTTCGCGATTACGTCCTTCGGCTAATGTTACGTGGTACCAAGAGTTCTTACCTTCACCACCGTGATCTTTAATTTTTGAAAAGCTAGCACGACCATCTTCAAGCATCACGCCAGTACGCAATACTTGAATGGTTTTTTCCGACACATCGCCAAAAGTACGCACAGCGTATTCACGTTCGACTTCGTGTGATGGGTGCATTAGGCGGTTGGCTAATTCACCATCATTAGTAAATAACAACAAACCAGAAGTATTAATATCTAAGCGACCAATCGCAACCCAACGACCATCTTTGATCTTTGGCAGGCGATCAAATACGGTTTGACGACCTTCAGGGTCGACGCGCGTACACATTTCACCTTCTTGTTTGTGATAAGTAATCACACGACAAATTTGTTCACTTGAATCTTTGGTATTAATCGTAATGCCGTCTACTCGAACGGTATCTGTTGGTTCAACGCGACAACCAAGTGCTACGACCTCGCCGTTAACACTGACTCGGCCTTCGCCAATAACTTTTTCTAACTCACGTCGTGAGCCTTGCCCAGCGCGGGCTAAAACTTTTTGTAACTTTTCACTCATGGTGATACCTGTTGTTGCTCGAAATTGCTAATCGCTTCTTCGAGTTGATTGTCTGATAACACTGGCAATTGTCCGAGGCTATCAAGACCAAAATAATCTAAAAATTGATTGGTGGTACTGTATAAAGAAGGCTTACCTGGCACTTCTTTATGGCCAATCACCTTAACCCACTGACGTTCAATCAAGGTTTTCATAATGTGACTGCTAACTGCCACTCCGCGTAAAAGTTCAATCTCACCACGGGTAATTGGCTGCTTATAAGCAACCAACGCTAATGTTTCCAATAATGCCCGAGAATAACGTGGTGCCTTTTCTTGCCACAAAATAGCAAGCGACTCGCTGAGCTCTGGATCGGTCACAAATTGATAACCGCTGGCGGTTTCGAGTAATTTTATCCCTCGTTCCTGATAATCCAGCTGTAACTGCGCTATTATATCAGCTATTTGCCGTTTGCTGATATCACTATCCGCTAATAATGTTTGTTTTATGCGTGCGATCGATATTGGTTTGGCAACACTAAATATTGCGGCCTCGATTAATGCTTTAAAATTCACTGGTTTCATGGCGCCTAAATATGATTAGTTGATGGCTGTCTGAGACCGTTTGCCACTCGATTAAATGCTCTTTTGCTAGTTCAAGCAGTGCGATAAAAGTGACCACCAAACCACTTCGGCCCTCGCTTGGCTCAAACAAACAATGAAATGCTACACGCTTGTTGCCCTGTAAATAATCCATAATCTTACTCATTCGTTCTCGCGTTGATAACTTTTCGCGTTGAATTTGATGGTGATTGAATGAATCATGACGCTTGATTACCGCAGAAAATGCGTTAAATAATTGCGAGAGTTCAACCTCGGCTGGTATCACCAACGGTGCTAAATTAGCGGCCAAGCCAACTTTGGCAATTTGAAAATCACGATGGTTACGGGGCAGTTGATCTAACTCCCCTGCTGCTTCCTTGTAACGCTCGTACTCTTTAAGCCGTTCTATTAGCATCGCTCGAGGATCATCTTCTTCGTCCTCGGTTACGGCTTGAACAGGTAACAGCATTCGGGATTTAATTTCCGCTAATATTGCTGCCATTAACAAATACTCTGCCGCTAAATCGAGATCGATCTCTTTCATCACCTCAACATATTCCATATATTGTTCGGTGATTTTAAATATCGGTAAGTCGACAATTTCGAATTTATGCTTACGAATTAAGTAAAGCAACAAGTCGAGTGGCCCTTCAAATGTCTGCAGAAATACCTGCAAGGCATCGGGTGGGATAAATAAATCGCTTGGTTGTTTGTTAAAGGGTTGTCCAGCAACGATAGCGAGAGGCTTAAGTTG
>JABSRS010000413.1 GCA_013214885.1 Gammaproteobacteria bacterium | reverse complement strand
TGAGGCTCCAAGATCCATCATTGCTTGATTATACAGGCTGGTGTCATTGACTGGGGTAAGTTCGGTACTGACTTGCCATAACTGCTTTTCAACTTTTGACACCCCATACCAGCCTTCAATTGCAAAGTGGCGGGTTAATACTCGCTTAACGTTACCATCGAGTATTGCGTGGGGCTGATTTAGCGATAATGATAATATCGCTCCAGCCGTTGAGCGCCCTATGCCAGGTAAATCAAGTACCTGCTCAAAGTCTGCTGGAAAAACCCCTTGGTAATCATCACGGACAATCATCGCTGTTTTGTGGAGGTTACGGGCGCGGGCGTAATAACCCAGTCCAGTCCACAAATGCAGCACTTGATCCGCTGGCGCATTGGCCAAATCACAAATGGTCGGAAATTGTTCCATAAAACGTTGATAATATGGGATCACGGTGGCGACTTGAGTTTGTTGCAGCATTATCTCTGAAATCCAAACCCGATAAGGGGTTTTATTGATTTGCCACGGCAAGGTTTTGCGACCGTGCTCGTGATACCAAGAGATAATTTTTTTAGAAAATGTATTTTTGCTCGACATTGTTTATAATTCTAATCTTTTACAATCCTAGCATCGCAATTGTCGATCCTAGGAGTGGTTAGTTATGGCATGAGTGTACAATTGCTGTGACGTTAAAGCCACCAATAATCAAACTAGGGTAGAGTTCAATACCATGACTGAGCAACGCAACAATGACAACCTCGATCAAAAAATTAAAGAGGGTGTATATATTCGTACTATTCGCAGTTTTGTTAAGCGCGAAGGCCGTTTAACCAAAGGTCAAGAAAATGCGATCGAGCAACAGTGGCCAACCATGGGCTTAGAACATGAAAATGGTCTAATCGATTTAGTTAAAATCTTTGGTAATGACAACCCTGTAGTCGCTGAAATAGGCTTTGGTATGGGTAAGTCATTAGTTGAAATGGCTAAAGCTGCGCCTGACAAGAATTTTATTGGTATTGAAGTGCACACCCCTGGTGTTGGTGCGTGCTTGGCTTATGCCGCAGAGCTGGAAGTCACAAACTTGCGTGTTTATTGTCATGATGCAATTGAAGTGTTGGCTGACTGTATTCCTGAAGATAGTTTGTCATGCATGCAATTGTTCTTCCCTGATCCTTGGCACAAAGCGCGTCACCACAAACGACGCATTGTCCAAAGTGAATTTGCTCAGAATATCCGCACTAGCTTAAAGCTTGAAGGGATATTCCATATGGCTACAGACTGGGAAAATTACGCCGAGCACATGGTTGAAGTTATGAACGCTCAAGCAGGCTATCAAAATATCGCTGTTAAGGGCGATTACATTGAGCGTCCAGAACATCGTCCGTTGACCAAATTCGAGGCTCGAGGGCATCGACTAGGTCATGGCGTTTGGGATTTAATGTACCAACGTACTAAATAGACTGAGATTAATTGTTATCGCGCAATGTAATATTGCGCGAAGCAGGCTACAATCAATACAAATTTGCATCATCGCATGCACTAGAACAAACACAAAATATGATCATTTAAGGAAATACCATGAAAGAGAATGCTAAGCGTAATACCCGTTTACGTAAGAAATTACGAGTTGACGAATTCCAAGAGCTAGGTTTTGAAGTTACTTGGGCTTTTCCTGAAGGTAGCGACGATAAGCACATTGACGAGCTGGTCGATCGTTTAATCAATGAAGTTATCGAGCCAAGTACTCTTGGTTTTGCTGGCGGTGGTGATTTAGTTTGGGAAGGTTTAGTTTGTACCCAGAAACTAGGTAAATGTACTGATGAACACCGCGCTGCAGTTAAAGCTTTCCTAGAAAGCAATGGCGCTCAAAAGATTGAAGTTACCGAATTGTTCGATCTTTGGTGGGGTTAATCTCACCAGTTAATATCACCATTCAATGGTGATATTGACTACTCTTTACTCCCTTCTAATTGTTATTTGTAATTTAACTTATTGTTCTTATTATGTTTTGTTAAGTTAGTCTTGAACTTGCTCTGTTAGGTTATACTTTCTAAAAAGAATAACAGGACGAGACAATGAAAAATTCACTCTA
Source organism: Gammaproteobacteria bacterium (assembly GCA_013214885.1). Classification (GTDB taxonomy): domain Bacteria; phylum Pseudomonadota; class Gammaproteobacteria; order Enterobacterales; family Psychrobiaceae; genus Psychrobium. The sequence continues at coordinate 1,029 of JABSRS010000413.1, read as the reverse complement.
TTAAAAAGTGCTATTTCACTTACTGCTATGTATACTTCTTGGTGTATTTTCGCCATCAAGTTTAGGAGCTGACACAAAAAGGGATAACGCCATTAGCTGGTTTAGCATCAGCGTTGGGCTCAAAGTCGAGTTTGGCGGGCGTTAGCAATCATCAAAAGTTAAAGAGTAAATTGAATGTTCCCAATACAAGCTAATAAAGGTTTTACTTTAATAGAATTAGTCGTAGTTATTGTGATATTAGGTATATTAGCAGTCTCTGCAGCACCAAAATTTATTGATCTTTCTACTGATGCACGTGTAAGTGTTTTGAAATCAATATCAGGAAGCCTTCAAAGCATTGTTTCAATGGTGCATATAAAAGCAATAATACAAAACACCCCAAATACAGGGCCTGATTCCAGTCGAGTTATTAATACTAACTTGGGACCTATTGATACTTGGTATAAATACCCTGAGAGCGAAGCAGAACAAGGTGATAAATTAGGAATTTTTCAATTGCTAGATATAGATGCGGAAGGAATTGTTATTTTTGGACAAACGGGTCCAAATCAATGTAACTCTAATAAAATTGGGTGGAATGAGCAGACTTGCTTTATAGAGTATAAAGAAGCATGTAGCGAAACCGAACCAGCCAAAATAACGGTTATATTAACAGATTGCTAGTAAGTTTTTTCAAGTCGGACAACTAACAGCGGGCTGTTGTTCGGTAAGCGCACAACTAACCAGTTGCGCTTAGCCTGACGTGTAATCGAGCTGCACATTCCACGGCATTAGTGCCGTCAAATCGGATTGTTCATCTAAATTTTGCAGTGTTTTTAACAAGTGCTGGAAGTAAAAATACGGATTGATGTCATTGGCTCGACAAGTCATCACGATACTATAAAGTATGGCGCTCGCTTCAGCACCTTTAACCGATTGTGAGAACATCTAATTTTTTCGACCTGTTGTGAGGGGCCTAATATCCCTTTCGGTAATATTGTTATCGATGCCTAACTCACCATCATCGATATAACGAATGAGCTTTTCCCA
>JABSRS010000412.1 GCA_013214885.1 Gammaproteobacteria bacterium | reverse complement strand
CGGCTGAATGAGTTGCGCAAATTAAGCACGTAGGCGAGCAAAAAGTCAAAATTTTATGGTAATAAAATGTTACACAACCGATTGATTATTTGGTGATGGCTAGTGCCTAGGGTATGATCTATTAATAATTTTTTAAGGATAAAACCAATGTCGAATGTGATGAATGTAAAATTAACCACTGAACAAGAGGGTCAACAATGGGGCAATAAAGCTTTGCTAACGAGTGATGGTGGCTCAATGTTGATTCATCTGCCGCAGTCATCTTCAGATCAAAATTTATCAGTTCAACGAGCTGCTAGACGCCTTCAGGCTCAGGGGATATCCCACGTAAAATTAACCGGTGAAGACTGGAGCGTTGAACAGCAATGGGCTTTCGCTAAAGGCTATAGCGTAACCAAAGGTCAAACGAGTTTAGCATGGGCGACCACAGATCCAACTGAAGTGAAATTACTCAATGATCGGATGGCTTCTCGTGACTGGGCCCGCGCCATGATTAACGGTACGCCAGAAGATATTTACCCGCAGACTTTGGCTGTTTCGGCAATTGAAGAAATTAAACGCGTAGCACCTGATACTGTTACTTTTGAAATCATTAAAGGCGAAGACCTTATTAAGCACGGGTGGGTCGGAGTACACACGGTAGGTCGTGCCAGTGTTAATCTTCCTTTAATTTTAGAGCTTGATTACAACCCAACCAATGATCCACAAGCTGAAGTCAGCGTAGCATTAGTCGGAAAAGGTATTACCTTTGATAGCGGCGGCTACACACTTAAGAGCGGACCAGGAATGATCACCATGAAGTGTGACATGGGCGGGGCTGCAACCGTAACAGCGGCTTTGTCATTAGCGATAAGTCAGGGTCTTAACAAGCGAGTTAAGCTTATTTTATGTTGTGCTGAAAACTTAGTTAATGGTGAGGCTTATAAACTAGGTGACATCATTACTTATAAGAATGGCACCACGGTCGAAATTTTAAACACCGATGCTGAAGGGCGCTTAGTCTTAGCCGATGGCTTAATGATGGCGGCCAATAGCGGCGCTAAGGTAATCATTGATGCTGCAACATTAACCGGCGCGGCATTAACGGCGGTTGGCACTCATTACAATGCCATTATGGCATTAGACAACGAGTTAGCTCAGCAAGCTCTGGCGTGTGGTAAAGCGGTTAATGAAATGAATTGGCAGTTACCGCTTGAGCGGTTCCATCAATTTGAATGTCCATCACCCTACGCTGATACTGCTAATACGACGGCAGGTAAGGGCGGAGTTGCTGGGGCAAGTAATGCTGCTGGGTTCTTATCGCGCTTTGTGCCTAATGATGGCAAGGGCTGGATTCATTTCGATTTGGCAGCGGTGTTTCAAGATAATGGTACTGCGATATGGTGTGCTGGAGCGACAGGGTTAGGGATTGAAACTATTGCCCAGTTGTTGTTAGAGCAGTAGGTTAAATTTATCTACTCACAAATAAGCTAATTACCAAAAGTTCAGCATAAAAAAAGTACAGCAATATAAATTGCTGTACTTTTTTATTCTAGCGAGTAGAAAAGACTAACTATTTGTTAGCATCAATAACTTGCTGGGTTTTTTGCACCAAATCGTCTTGTTGTAACGCCTGGTAACTTGCTAGCATCACTTCTAACGCACCTTGGGTATATTGGGTGTCATTAAAACGGCTAAGAACGTCTTTAGCACGCGTAATAGCCGCCACATAAATCTCACGATCCAAATAATAATTAGCAACACTTAACTGATGGCTTGCTAAACGATTCTTTAGTGCAACCATTCGCTGTTTTGCATCTGCTGCGTAATGACTATTAGGTTTTAAAGCTAATAACTGTTTAAAATCTTTAAATGCTTGAATCGCAAATTGTGGATCACGGTCACTACGATCGATATTCAATAGGTCGTGAAACATATTTTGATCCGATTGCATGTTTGATAATCCACGCATGTAATAAACATAATCAATATCGGGGTGGGTCGGATTTAAGCGTAAAAATCGGTCAATGCTTGCTAATGCCTGTTCAGGATTTGCTTGTTGATAGTAGGTGTAAATTAAATCCAATTGAACCTGAACAGCTTGCGGTCCAAATGGATATCTTGACTCAATTGCCTCTAAAAGCTTGGTTGCTTTGAGCATATTGCCCATATCTAGAGATTCTTGCGCTTGTTGGTACATTTTTTCAGGGGCACTAATTGGTACCGGTTTTTGTTCTACTTTGCTCGCACATCCAGATAGTACAAGGGCTAGCACGATAGTTAAACTTGTCAGTGAACGTCTTTTAGTCATCATTTTTTTTCATTATCCTCACAGAATCGATAAGTATCTATTAAGCTGAGGCAAAATTAAAGATACAATAGGCACATAATTGAGTTTTTTTGAGTATTAACAGGGAAACAAGTTCCCTTAAAGAAGAAAAATTGATGAATCAGCATATAGAATTAGCAGGTGAATTAACACCTGAGCACTGTAATGAACGTCTCGATCAATGTATTGCCCAATTATTTGGTGAATATTCTCGTAGTCGTTTGAAAGAATGGATTTTAGATGGCAGTGTTACTGTCAATGGTGAAGTCGTTACCAGAGCGCGCACTAAAATGCGTGGCGATGAAGTGATTACAGTTAACGCAACAATTAAACAAGAAGAGCGCTGGTTAGCGCAAGACATTCCGCTTGAGATCGTGTTTGAAGATGAGCATTTGTTAGTGATTAACAAACCTGCGGGTTTAGTTGTTCATCCTGGCGCTGGTAATCCTGATGGCACCGTGTTGAATGCATTATTGCATCATTTCCCTGAAATTGAGCAAGTGCCTCGTTGTGGTATTGTTCATCGTCTGGATAAAGATACCACTGGTTTAATGGTTGTTGCTAAAACAATTGCAACGCAAACTAAACTCGTCCGGATGATTCAAAAGCGTGCGGTTACTCGTGAGTATGAAGCCATTGCGATTGGTCAAATGACCGCAGGCGGCACCGTTGAAGCGCCAATTGGTCGTCATCCGACTAAGCGGACGCACATGGCCGTTGATCCTTTAGGTAAAGAAGCGGTGACTCGTTATCGTATTGCCGAGAAGTATCGAGGACATACCCGTTTACGTTTAAG
>JABSRS010000411.1 GCA_013214885.1 Gammaproteobacteria bacterium | reverse complement strand
GAGGTTGAATCAAATTCAAAACCTGCTGCCACTGGCTCATATAAAAACTCAACATCTTTAAAGCCAACTCGCTTTGCGGCATTGGTTAATATTTGCAGTGCCTGGGCGTTGCTTTTGCCGCCATTAAGACCTTGGAAATTAACAGGCTGACCGATAACTGTTTGGGTAACTTGACGTTGAAGTTTGTCTTCGGTCAGTTGTTTAACCTGCAACATCATTGCCGCCACAATATCTTCAAATAACGAGATCTGAGTGGGTTCCAACCCACCAGCGCCAAGAAAAGACTTCGGAGACTTAATATAATAGCCTTCTTCTGGTTCTTGCAGATAATTTGATAAGGCCTGCTTGCCAAAAGAAAGATCACTTGATATGCCATCAAGTTGCAGCTCACGCAGTGCCGATTGGCCCTTTAGTAACTGCTGATGCCTAGCACTGGCAAATGGCAATTGCTGTGCTTGAGGGAGGTTCTGATGTAACCAATTAACAATCACTTCACGAGCAGGCGCATACAGTGATGAAGCCATATAGCGACCATGCCCTGCCAACTCCACTAATTTGGGACTATTGCCATCCATCACACCGACAGCACAATTTGAAGTACCGTAATCAAAACCAATCATCAATTATTCACACAAGCTTAAAATGGTCGCGTAGAATACTGATTAACGCACCAATACGCAAGCTACTTGGCCATAGTACATCTTATATTTAGCTCAAAAGCGATTAACTCGATAAGGCATTAAATCAATTTGGCTTGGTTTGCCAGCGACTAGATCGGCAATCAATTCACCGCAAACTGCCCCCCAAGTTAAGCCTAGATGTTGATGTCCAAAGTTAAAATATATATTGGGGTTATAGCATGACTGGTCAATAACGGGCAACGAGTCAGGCAACGATGGTCTAAAACCCATCCAACGTGCATCATCAGCGACTTGATCCAACGTCAGATCTTTTAGCTCAGGCAATAGCGCTTTAGCATGGGTTAGCATCATTTCGCTACGCCGGTAATCTGGGGCATTGTCTAAGCCACCAAATTCTACCGTCCCCGCCAGCCGTAATCCGTTAGCCATTGGGGTCATAATAAACTTGCGATCATTTGAAGCAATTGGCCGGGTTAATTGAGGGGAACTAGGTAACATTAAGTGATAACCACGCTCGACTTCTAATGGCACACGGTAACCCACTTGCAATGCCAGCGCTTTCGAGAAAGCCCCAGCGCAAACAATCAGTTTATTAAAGGTATAAGATTCATCACTCGTTTCTACCATTAATGGTGCAAAGGCACTGGCTATTTGTTTGACGTCAGATTCAATCAGTTCTCCCCCTAGTGCACTAAATGCCTCGAAGATCCGCTGCGATAATATTAACGGATCGAGGGTGTGACCAACATCAGTGAAATGTAACGCCCCAAGCACGTTCGGGCTAAGATCGGGTTCCAGTTGTAACAATTGCAGTTTTGTTAACTTTTTAACCGCAACCCCTTGTGAGCGGTATTGTTGAAAATCATGTTCTAACTGCTCGATAGACGCTGCTTCATAGGTCAACAATGAGCCTTTGAGCGTTAAACAATCTTGACCATCAATCTGTGCTAATAGCTGTTGCCATTTGGTAATCGATACTTCGTTGAGTGCTTTAATGGCCTTGGTATTTTTGGCGCGCTGATGGGGGGTCATTGCCCGTAAAAAACGCACGAACCACGGAATCGCTCGCAACAAATAATTTGGCTGTATTTTAAACGGACCTAACGGGTCAAATAACATCTTAGGGAGCTGTGGCAATAACGTCGGATTGGCTAATGGAAACACTTGTTCAGTGGCAAAATGGCCAGCATTACCGAAAGAGGCACCATTGCCGACTCCTTTACTGTCAAATAATGTGACCTGATAGCCTTGTTGCTGCAATCTTAATGCACTGCATAATCCAATGATCCCACTTCCTACGATGGCAACCGTACCTTTATGGTTCTGGCTCATTAACAAACACCTTTATATTTAAAATAATTAAACATCTAAAACAATAACTTAGCCTAAGACAACTTCATTTACCCAAATTCCACTTGGCAATCAATCAAGATTGTATACAATATACTTAATTCAATGGCTAAATACAAATTTATCACATATATGAAGGACTTCTTATGAGCTCAAAATTTAACGGCGTATTCCCTGCCATCTCGACTCAATTTAATGATGACGGTTCAATTAATTATGCTTCAAATGCAACAATGCTTGAGCAATTAATTAGTGAAGGTATCGATGGCATTATTGCCCTTGGAACTATTGGTGAGAACTTGTCGCTTACTCCAGAAGAAAAACGTCAGTTTATTAAGCACACCGTTGAAGTTGTTAAGGGCCGTATTATTGTCATTAGTGGCTGTTCTGAAAACACCGCTGAAGCTGCTTCACAATTTGCTACTGATATTCAAGACACGGGCGTCGATGGCTTAATGCTATTACCTGCCATGGTGTATCGTGGTTGTAAAACGGAAACCTTGTATCATTACCAAACCGTTGCACGTGCAACGACGCTACCAATTATGATTTACAACAACCCAGTGACTTATGGCATTGACATCGATCTAGAGATGACTGAAATCCTAGCTAAAGAGCCAAATATTGTGGCGATTAAAGAGTCAACTACCGACACTCGTCGTTTAACCGAACTGCAGACACGTTTTGGCGATCGTTTCACCATTTTATGTGGTGTTGATGACATTGCCCTTGAGTCTATTTTACTCGGCGCAACAGGCTGGATTTCTGGTTTAACTAATGTATTTCCAAAAGAATCTGTGATGTTAATGAAATTGGCACAAGCAGGTCGCATTAAAGAAGCGCGCGAAATTTACAGTTGGTTCATGCCATTACTACGCCTTGATACTATTCCAAAGCTTGTACAGGCAATCAAATTGGCCGAGCAAATCGTTGGTCGTGGCAGTGAAAATGTCCGCGCTCCACGCTTAAAGCTAGTCGGTGATGAACGCGCTTATGTCGAGTCAACGATGGCTGATGCACTTGCTAACCGCATTGATTTGTCAAAATATAACCTTGATTAGTCATTACCAGCCGCGGTTAATCAACGATTTCCTGGGGCAACCCCCCCTGATTAAACAGGAGATAATATG
>JABSRS010000410.1 GCA_013214885.1 Gammaproteobacteria bacterium | reverse complement strand
CAAAAGTTAACGTATTATTATGCTTCAGCAGTTGCTGGTACTTTAGTTATTTTTTTAGGTGCAGTTTTTAGTTCGCTAACCATCGTCGTAAGTAGGTCAATTTTGCTTTCTAATTCACTTAGTTTTGAACCTTGAACACCTGTAAAACGGCTAGTGATACTTTGTGCTTTCGTTTCAATTGATTCTAACGTGATTTTTTTAGCAAAGATTGCAGACGTTTTCTCTTTTAGCTTAGGCTCTACTTGCGTACCGCGCTCAACCAGAGATTCAAAAAGTTGCGTTGCTTTATCTGATGATTTTGATGCCTCATCAAGGATAGTGCCATAAACGCCAAAACCAGCAGTGATAGATGTTTTGGCCGTGTCTTTTGCGACAGTTAAGATAGTTTGTGCTTGGTTAAGTAATTTACTCATGATAATCACTCCTTGTTAAATAATTTGATTCAGGTTTGTTTCAACTGAGTTAATCATATTGGTTACGAGGTTTCTTATAGTGGGGCAGAGCGCTATGAGCCTTAATGTATTTGAGACAAAATTTACGTTAACTTTCCTATAGTAATCATCTCTGCTAGATTTAACTTAATCTTTATCACAGGCTTAAAGTCTGATAATAGAATTAATGCATGATACCTTAAGTGAGGTTGCAGGGCTGGCAGCCTTTTCTATTAGATACCAACCACACGGTTGTATGGTGATATTAAATTGTGGGTTATTCCATACGGAAATCCGGCTCGCACACAGAGGTCCCTACCGGAGTGCGGCATCAATTTTGTATGTGATCTTATGGCTGTTTTTTTACGATAACTTTATCCTTCGATTTGATAAAATTTTGTATGATGAAGCAATCTTTAAATTGCCCCGTTCAATAAATTATTGATTGGTCGTTACTAGCAAACTTCCGCGCTATCCCCTTATCTCATAAATACACTTTCTTTATAATTATGTCACTACCTGAAACTTTTCTATATGGGACATTGAGAGTGATTTTTAGGGGGATATGCGTTCCGATAGAAGTGTATGGTGAATAAAAAATAGAGATTCTAAGTATTTAAAACTTAGAAAAAGGTAATTTAAAAGAGAAACGTCGGTTTGTATTTTTAATTGTTAATTCTTGGTTAAGGTATGTTTTTGTCAATACTTTCAGGTATATACTTAAATTAATTGTGTATCTAATAGGACTGTTGTGAATGATCGATTTCTCTATTAAATTTATAAGTTCCCGCCCTCAACATACAAAAGAGCGTGAAAATCTTCAATCATTACTTTTTGACTATGAAAGTGATAGAGGTCGCATCATTAACTCTGCTGCTGTTCGCAGACTTCAGCAGAAAACTCAAGTATTTCCCCTAGAACGAAACTCTGCAGTAAGAAGTAGATTGACTCATTCATTGGAAGTGCAGCAAGTCGGTCGATTTATTGTTCAAAGTATTTTTAACCAGTTAGATGAAGAGAAACAGCTTGAATATAAACTTGAGGGTTTAGATCGGCATATTGAAAGCATTGTTGAAATGTCGTGTTTAATGCATGATATCGGAAATCCTCCCTTTGGCCATTTCGGTGAACAGGCGATCAATGATTGGTTCAACAAAAACCTAAGTAACACAATATTAAGTATGGAAGAGTCAAACCTCAGCTTGGACGAAAGTCTGAATCGAGATATTTGTAATTTTGAAGGGAATGCTCAGGCTGTTAGGTTAATACATTCATTACTTCGATTAAATCTTACATACAGCCAGGTTGCAGGCATCCTTAAATACACCCGTTGTGGGACTGAAGTTAAGCCTGAAAAGGATGCGCCACTCAGTTATCTGAAAAAAAAGGTGGGCTATTATTTTAGTGAGAAAAAGTATATAGGGACACTGTGTGACAAATTAAATATGCAGGTCGGTCATAGGCATCCTGCATCATATATCATGGAAGCCGCTGATGATATTTCTTACTGTTTAGCTGATCTTGAGGATGCTGTAGAAAAGGGGATTTTAGATATAAAACAACTGCGTGAGGTGCTATTAAGTGAGTATAAAATATCACTTAATCAGTTTAAATTGGATACTGATGGGTCTAAGCTTGAGAGCGCGCTAGAAAAAGCCGTTGAAGCAGCTAACAATGATGATATTTGTCAGAATAGTCAGTTTTTCATTGCGTTAAGAGTTGGTATTACACATCCTTTAGTTAAACATGCTGTTAAGCGTTTCATTGATAATATATCGGCTGTTTATCAGGGTTCATTTAATGAAGCTTTATTAGAAGATAACAGTCATGCGCATGCTGTTACTGAAGCGTTTAAAAGTGTGGCGATTAAGTACGTATTTTGCCATAAAGAAGTTGAAGGCCGTGAATTGCAAGGATATAAAATTATTACGGGATTGTTAGATTGCTATCAACCACTGTTGAAACTCAATAGAGCCGAATTTGAAATTGTGGCTGAGCAAAAGAAAGAGGCTGGTCTGTTAGAAGGGCGACTTTTTAAGAAACTGCCGAGCAAACATGTCAGAGCTTATAAACACAGCGTTAAAACCGTCAATGACGAGCATGAATTTTATTACCGTTGCCGTTTATTACAAGATTATATCAGTGGTATGACAGATCAATTTGCATTTGATGAATACAGGGCATTAATGGTTATCGACGCTTGTTAGTGTCGTAGTTCAGCGATTTTAACCTCCTGATTGGAGGCCAAAACGTAATAATACAATTGAGAAAAATAACCCTCACATTATTGTGTACTAACTTTTTCCTATAGTAGTCTGCTAAATGTAACTTAATCTTTATCACAGGATTAAAGTCCGATAATAGAATTAGTGCATGATACCTTAAGTG
>JABSRS010000409.1 GCA_013214885.1 Gammaproteobacteria bacterium | reverse complement strand
CGTGTCGAACTTCTTTCAATGCGAGGTAGTCACCAGTATTGATAAATAATTCAACATGATACTGCCAGTGTCCAAGGCCATGACTCACCGCCTTTATATAAGCAGTTTCGAGCGATTCATTAGCCACAACAGCAATTGGCGTCAATGCTTTAAGGGCTGGTTGGGTACCATTTTCGAGCTGATAACCCCTTGCGGCTTTACTAACAGTGCCAAATCGTACAGGACTAAGTTGTGCTAATTGCTCAGCTAAGCTGAACAACAACTGTGGCTTACCCTTGACCAATTCGAGTTCTACTTCACATATTTCAACATTATTACTGCCATTTGAAATAAAACCACTGTCATAAACTAAATCGACGACCGAGCCATCTTGGTAAATCATCATCATGCTTTTTCGACTAAAGTCTGTTGAAAACAAAGGCTTAATGTCTAATTGTAGTTGTTTTAAATCGCAATCATCGGGCCAAATCTTGTTTGGAAACAAACTAAGGTTGGGGGATTTATTTGAGATATCAATGTTATATTCAGGTCGCTGATGTAACCCTCCTATCACTTGTCCTGCCGTTTTAATCGTTTGCTCAATATGGCTGCCATTAACCCTTACTCGCAGTCCCATATCCCATTGACGCAATAATTTATTTTTGGTATCAAAATAAATATTGGCTAATTCATGATGTTGAGAAACAACATTAACAGATTGATTATTAACTAGATTAGCTAGCGATTCCTCAATATTTTTAGAGACAACCAACTTAATCTCAATTTCGTTTTCCATACTTATTCCAATAAAATTCATATTGTCATAAAAAAGTCATATAACTTTAATATAATTGTCATCGCTACTTTAAAGAGGTGCTATATTAACCTTTAAATAGCAGATTAGCTGTAGCCTGCTAACATTTACATTGTTCAGATTAACATCAATGGTTTAATTGTTATTAAAACTGAGTTAACATGCGCGCGATTTTTAATTTGATACGTTAGTATACACAATAAAAAAGGTCAGGATATGTCGATAAATTCGATACTTGGAGTATTTGCAAAATCACCAATAAAACCATTACAAGAACATATTACTAAGGTGCACCAATGTGCAGCACATTTAGTTCCGTTTTTTAATGCTGCTTTTGCGAATGATTGGAATAAGGCCGCAGGCATTCGCGCTGAGCTATCTCAGATGGAACGAACTGCTGATAAATTAAAACGTGAGCTACGCACTAATATGCCAAAAGGTCTATTTATGCCGGTGGATCGCACCGATATGCTAAGCTTGGTGACAGAACAAGATAAAATAGCTAACATCGCCAAGGACATTTCTGGGCGTGTTTTGGGTCGTAAGTTACTGATCCCAGTTCCTATTCAGCAAGAGTTTTTAGAATATCTAAAACGCTGTATTGAAACAACCAGTTATGCCGCTAAAGCGATTGACGAACTTGACGAATTATTAGAAACAGGATTTCAAGGTCGTGAATTAAAGATTATAGACAATTTAATTAACGAATTAGACACAATAGAAGATAGTACTGACGTAATGCAAATTTCAATACGTCACTCATTGCATGGAATTGAGCATGATCTAAACCCAGTGGACGTGGTTTTTTTATATAACGTAATTGATTGGGTTGGCGATTTAGCCAATTTAGCCGAGCGCGTTGGTGACAAATTAGAGCTAATGTTAGCTCGTTCATAACAGTTTAGAAGGTTTTATCAATGGAAATCATTGCAACGTATGGCTTTGAGCTAATTACACTAGCAGGCGTGTTCGGTCTATTTATGGCTTGGGGCATTGGCGCCAATGACGTGGCAAACGCCATGGGAACATCGGTCGGCTCGAAAGCATTAACTATAAAACAAGCAATCATTATCGCCATGGTGTTTGAATTTGCAGGTGCTTATTTAGCCGGTGGTGAAGTTACATCAACCATCCGTAAAGGAATTATCGATTCAACATATTTTGTTGAGTCACCAGAATTACTCGTTTATGGCATGATTGCCTCCTTACTTGCTGCCGGTATCTGGCTATTAGTTGCCTCATACCTCGGTTGGCCAGTATCAACCACTCACTCGATCGTTGGCGCAATTGTTGGTTTTGCCGCAGTAGGTGTCAGTTCAGATGCGGTCAATTGGGTTAAAGTGGGCGGTATCGTCGGCAGTTGGGTAATAACGCCCTTAATTTCAGGTATCTTTGCTTATATGATCTTTATGAGTGCACAGAAACTGATTTTCAATACGCCAGACCCGCTAGGCAACGCTAAGCGCTACGTGCCTTTTTACATGGCTTTATCTGGCTTCATGTTGTCGCTAGTGACCATCAAGAAGGGCTTAAAGCACATTGGCATTCACTTTTCGACATCAGAAGCCTTTATGATTGCTGGTGCTATTGGCGTCGTTGTTGGATTAATTGGTGTTATTTTAATTAAACAATTAAAAGCCGATCCTAAAGCTGACAAAAAAATGCATTACGCCAGCGTCGAAAAAGTATTCGCAATCTTAATGATTGTCACCGCTTGTTGTATGGCTTTTGCGCACGGTTCAAACGATGTCGCCAATGCTATTGGTCCTTTAGCTGCTGTGGTATCTATCGTGAACAGCGGTGGTGAAATATCTAAGAGCGCGCCGTTAGTGTGGTGGATTTTACCACTAGGTGGTGTCGGTATTATTTGTGGTCTGGCTATCTTTGGTCGCCGAGTGATGGCAACTATCGGTGAAGGTATTACCCACCTTACTCCAAGCCGTGGTTTTGCTGCTGAATTAGCTGCTGCAACAACGGTTGTGTTAGCCTCTTCAACTGGTTTACCTATCTCTACCACCCAAACCTTAGTCGGTGCGGTGCTAGGTGTGGGTATG
>JABSRS010000040.1:3532-15029 GCA_013214885.1 Gammaproteobacteria bacterium | reverse complement strand
ATCGGCTGAAAACCTAGATTTTGCCTCGGTGCAACGTGAAAATCCAGAAATTGAACGTCGTTGTCAGGAAGTTATCGACCGTTGTTGGCAGATGGGTGATAAAAACCCGATTCAATTTATCCACGATGTGGGCGCAGGTGGTTTATCAAATGCCTTCCCTGAGTTAGTAAATGATGGCGAGCGTGGCGGTGTGTTCGAACTTCGTAACGTACCAAACGATGAGCCGGGCATGGCGCCACATGAAATTTGGTGTAATGAGTCGCAAGAGCGCTATGTCATGGCGGTTCCTGCCGAGAAATTGGCCCAATTTTCGGCGATTTGTGAGCGTGAGCGCGCACCATTTGCCGTTGTTGGTGAAGCGACAGCTGAACCACATCTATCATTAACCGACAGTCACTTTGACAATCAACCAATTGATATGCCCCTTGATGTCTTGCTGGGTAAGCCACCTAAAATGCATCGTGATGCAACTACCCAAGTGGTATCAGGGACTGAACTAGATCTTAGCGATGTCAGTATTGACGATGCGGTTAGCCGTATTTTAAGTCTACCTACAGTGGCCGATAAAGGTTTCTTAATTACCATTGGTGATCGCTCGGTGACAGGCTTAGTTGCCCGCGACCAAATGGTTGGTCCATGGCAAGTACCTGTCGCTAACTGCGCTGTTACTGCGGCAAGTTACGATACTTATGCTGGTGAAGCCATGGCAATGGGCGAACGTAGTCCGATTGCTTTATTAAATTTTGGTGCATCAGCGCGGATGGCCGTTGCTGAATCAATTACAAATATTGCCAGTGCTCAAATTGGCGAGTTAAGCCAGTTGCAAATGTCAGCTAACTGGATGTCAGCAGCGGGTCATCCAGGCGAAGATGCAGGATTATACGAAGCCGTTAAAGCCATTGGTGAAGAATTATGTCCAGCCCTAGGAATTACTATTCCAGTGGGCAAAGATTCAATGTCGATGAAAACCCAATGGCAGCAAGACGGCGAAGAAAAAACAGTGACTTCGCCATTAACCCTTGTGATGACAGCTTTTGCAGTGGTTACCGATATTCGTAATACTTTAACTCCGCAACTTCGGACCGATCAAGGTGAGACTAAGTTGTTACTTATCGATCTTGGTGCTGGGCAAAATCGCTTAGGCGGCAGTGCGCTAGCGCAAGTTTATAATCAGCTTGGCAAAGATACCCCAGATGTTGACAGTCCTGCTTTACTTAAAGGAATGTTTGACGCGATTCAAACGTTATTAGCGCAGGGTAAATTACTGGCTTATCACGATCGCTCTGACGGTGGTTTATTAACCACGGTTACTGAAATGGCCTTTGCAGGTAATACTGGGGTTAAACTCGAACTTGCTAGTGATAGTGATTTGCTTGCACAATTATTTAACGAAGAGTTAGGTTGTGTTATTCAAGTTAAAGCTGCAGACCTAGTACATGTTACTGACACCTTAGCGCAATACGGTCTCAGTGACGTTAGCACAGTGATTGGCCATGTTAGTGATGATAACGCGCTAACAATCATGGCTAATGGCAATGCTGTATTTAGTGCTAACCGTCGCGATTTACGTAAGCTGTGGTCATCAACTAGTTACCAGATGCAGAAGCTGCGTGATAACCCAAGCTGCGCCGAACAAGAATATCAACTGAAGTTAGACGATAGTAACCCTGGATTGCATGTCGATTTAAGCTTTGATTTAAACCAAGATGTTGCCGCACCATTTATTTTGAAAGGTGCGAAGCCGCAAATGGCAATTTTACGTGAGCAAGGCGTTAACTCTCATGTTGAAATGGCAGCAGCATTTAACCGTGCAGGTTTCAATGCCATTGACGTTCATATGTCTGATGTGCTCTCCGGACGGGTTTCACTTGAACAGTTCCACGGCATGGTTGCTTGTGGTGGCTTCTCATACGGTGATGTTTTAGGTGCTGGCGAAGGTTGGGCTAAATCAATCTTGTTTAATGAAATCGCCCGTAATCAGTTTAGCGACTTCTTTAACCGCCAAGACACTTTCTCATTAGGTGTATGTAATGGTTGTCAGATGTTATCTAACTTGAAGGAATTAATTCCTGGTACCGATTTATGGCCACACTTTGTTCAAAATAAATCAGAGCGCTTTGAAGCGCGCTTTAGTTTAGTTGAAGTGCAAAAAAGTCCATCGGTATTTTTCGACGGCATGGCTGGTTCGCGCATGCCAATTGCGGTATCCCATGGTGAAGGCTATGCAGAATTTGGCAGTCAACAAGCGGTCGATGCCGCATTAAATAGTGGCACAGTGGCCTTGCAGTTTGTTGATAACCACGGCAAGGTTACGCAGCAATATCCTGCCAATCCAAATGGCTCTGTCGCGGGAATTACTGGTTTAACCACCAATGACGGTCGCGTTACCATTATGATGCCGCACCCTGAGCGGGTATTTAGAGCGGTGGCCAACTCGTGGCACCCAGATGATTGGAAAGAAGATAGCCCATGGATGCGGATGTTCCGTAATGCTCGGGTCAATGTCGGCTAATTAATCACTAATCCTGATCAAGTAAAAACCACCTTAGCGGGTGGTTTTTTGTTTTGGGCCTTATTTTTGACAATTTTATTAATCCGAGCAGCCATTATTGTGATCCAGTTCTCATAATTTTCTAAATCAGGCTATTATTAATTACAATTAATACAAATTACCCTGACTAATCCGTACACTTTGTCGGTCTTTTCACCCTAAATTACAAGAATTATACTATGAACGTCTTAACGGTAGACTATACAGCAAGCGATGCGCCACAACGCTTTGTTGAATCTTTGCACCAAACTGGATTTGGTGTGTTAACTAACCACCCAATTGCTAAAGCAAAAGTTGAAGCAATTTATGAAAGTTGGTATCAATTTTTCATCAGTGATCTAAAGGAACAGTATCTGTTCGACCCTAAAACACAAGATGGTTACTTTCCACCGTCGGTGTCTGAAGTCGCAAAAGGTCATAGCGTTAAAGACATTAAAGAATACTTTCATATCTACCCTTGGGGCAAAATGCCTGAGCACCTAAAACGCCAAACACTAGAGTATTATGACCTGGCCAATACCTTGGCCGAGGAATTATTAGGTTGGGTTGAACAATATACGCCAAGTGATATCGCGCAACATTACAGCCAATCACTGCCGTCAATGATTAAAGACAGCGAAGGGACCTTGTTACGAGTACTTCATTATCCACCAATGACGGGTAACGAAGAGCCCGGTGCCATTCGCGCTGCTGCTCATGGTGATATTAATTTATTAACCATTTTACCTGCGGCTAATGAACCAGGACTGCAAGTTATTGCTAAAGATGGCAGCTGGTTCGATGTGCCATGTGATTTTGGCAATATCATCATTAATATTGGCGATATGTTGCAAGAGGCATCACGTGGTTATTTCCCGTCAACTATTCATCGGGTGATTAATCCGACGGGTGAGAAGTCTGAGACGTCGCGTATTTCATTACCGCTGTTCCTCCACCCTAATCCAGAGGTGATACTATCAGACAACTATACCGCTGGTAGTTACTTAGACGAGCGATTACGCGAACTAGGCGTAAAGACTTAAGTCGTTTTTAAGTGACAGTTGGTCAAAAAAGGTGCTAATAAGCACCTTTTTTTAATACAAATGAAAATAATGCTTGTTTAAAATTGCTGCTGCTGCAAATAATAAATGATAGCTATTTTGATAATGGCGATTGAAGTTTAATTATTGATCCCAATATAATATTTAGACTTGTTTTATGATCCCAGTGGAAGAGAGTAAAAAATGCCATTAGAGCGCTTAGAACGCATTAACATACCAGTATTACCATTACGTGACGTTGTGGTTTATCCCCACATGGTTATTCCTTTATTTGTTGGACGTGAAAAATCTATTCGCTGTCTAGAAGCTGCTATGGAACAAGATAAACTTGTGTTGCTAGTCGCTCAAAAAGACGCCGATGTTGATGAACCCGCTTTGGACGAAATCTACCAAGTGGGCACCGTTGCAACTATTTTACAGTTACTTAAATTGCCCGACGGCACCGTAAAAGTATTAGTTGAAGGTAATCAACGAGCTCGTATCAATAATTACGGCTGACGCCCAGTACGTGGTGACCCAAGCACTTGACGATTTAGAACAAGAAGTTCTGATCCGAACTGCGGTGACCCAGTTTGATGCTTATATTAAATTAAATAAAAAAATCCCACCCGAGGTATTAACGTCATTGTCGGGTATTGAAGATGCTGCTCGGTTAGCTGATACCATGGCTGCTCATATGACACTTAGCCTCGAGGATAAGCAGCAAGTTATCGAAATTGAAGGGGTTAACGAGCGCCTTGAGTTTTTGTTAACCATGATGGAATCCGAAACAGACTTGCTGTTGATGGAGAAAAAGATTCGCTCACGGGTTAAAAAGCAAATGGAGAAATCCCAACGCGAGTATTATCTTAATGAGCAAATGAAAGCGATCCAAAAAGAAATTGGTGAGCTCGATGACACGCCTGATGAGATGGAAGAGTTAGCGCAAAAAATCCTTGATTCTGGAATGACTGCCGAGGCCAAGAAAAAGAGCCAGGCCGAACTCCAGAAGTTAAAAATGATGTCGCCAATGTCAGCGGAAGCAACCGTGGTTAGAAGTTACATCGATTGGATGTTATCTGTACCTTGGAAAAAACGCAGTAAGGTCAAAAAAGATTTATCGAAAGCCCAAGAAGTGTTAAATAAAGACCACTATGGCTTAGATAAAGTCAAAGAACGGATCTTAGAATATCTAGCGGTCCAATCACGGGTGCGTCAACTCAAAGGGCCAATTTTATGTCTTGTTGGGCCGCCAGGAGTGGGTAAAACTTCACTTGGGCAGTCGATTGCCAAGGCTACAGGACGTCAATATGTCCGAATGGCACTTGGTGGCGTGCGTGATGAAGCCGAGATCCGTGGTCACCGCCGAACCTATATTGGATCAATGCCTGGTAAAATAATTCAAAAGATGGCAAAAGTAGGGGTTAAAAATCCACTATTCTTACTTGATGAAATTGACAAAATGGCCTCGGATATGCGTGGCGATCCAGCCTCAGCATTGCTAGAGGTGTTAGATCCAGAGCAAAATAATAGCTTTAATGACCATTATCTTGAAGTTGATTATGATTTATCAGATGTAATGTTTGTTGCGACATCTAATTCGATGAACATTCCAGGTCCTTTACTCGACCGGATGGAAGTGATTCGGCTTTCGGGTTACACCGAAGATGAAAAGCTAAATATCGCGATGAAACATTTGTTAGACAAACAAATCGAGCGTAATGGCCTTAAATCTTCTGAGATCCTAATCGAAGAAAGCGCGATTATGGGGATAATTCGCTATTACACCCGTGAAGCAGGTGTGCGTGCGCTCGAGCGTGAAATATCTAAGATCTGTCGTAAAGCGGTTAAAAAGATCTTAATTGAAAAAATTAAAAAACAAGTTGTTGTTAACGGCGATAACTTGAAAGAATATTTGGGCGTCCAGCGCTTTGACTATGGTAAAGCGGCTGAGAACAATCAAATTGGTCAAGTTACTGGTTTAGCTTGGACCGAAGTTGGTGGTGAATTGCTAACGATTGAGACCGCTTCAGTGCTCGGTAAAGGCAAGTTAATTTATACCGGTTCGCTGGGTGATGTAATGCAAGAGTCAATTCAAGCAGCTATGACCGTGGTGCGTTCACGAGTTGATAAGCTTAGGATTAACCCAGACTTTTATGAAAAACGTGACATTCATGTTCATGTTCCTGAAGGGGCGACGCCTAAAGATGGCCCAAGTGCTGGTATCGCCATGTGTACCGCGTTAGTCTCTAGCCTCACTGGTAACCCGGTAAGGGGTGATGTTGCGATGACTGGTGAAATCACTTTGCGCGGCGAAGTGTTGCCAATCGGTGGCTTAAAAGAGAAATTGTTGGCGGCACATCGTGGTGGAATTAAAAGGGTTCTGATACCTTTTGAGAACGAAAGAGACCTTGAGGAAATTCCAGCTAACGTCATTGGCGACCTTGAAATTTTCCCTGTTCGTTGGATCGACGAGGTATTAACCTTAGCGTTAGAACATGATCCACAAGGATTTTCAGTTGAAAGCGTAAAAAATGTTACTGAAATCAAAAAAAGTTCAGGAAAAAAGGCTAAATAAGTAAAAAAGTAGTTTTAAATCCTAAAAACTATGTTAGCCTAGCTTCTGTTGAACTGCTCTAACATGCTGCCTAAGCTTGATATAGCTTGGTTGTAGGCAGTAATAAACACTGTTAGATTTTATAGAGGGTAGAGGGATTTATTTCTTTTACCAAACACATAAAAACGCAGCTCAGGAATTGATGCTGTTGTAACAAGAATAATTGAAGGGGATCACATGAACAAATCTCAACTTATTGATCAAATTGCTAGCGGTGCAGATATCTCTAAAGCGGCAGCTGGTCGCGCGCTAGACTCTTTCATCGATGCAGTTACTGGTGCATTAAAAGCAGACGATAAAGTCTCTTTAGTTGGTTTTGGTACTTTTGAAGTACGCCAACGTGCAGCTCGTACTGGCCGTAACCCACAAACGGGTGCTGAAATTAAAATTGCAGCGGCTACTGTACCAGCATTTAAAGCCGGTAAAGCACTTAAAGATGCAGTAAATAGCTAATCCAAGCTATTTCTATATTGCGCAAAAGCCGCTTTTAGGAGCGGCTTTTTATTGTCTAAAATATGGTCTAGCAAATTAAACTTATCATTTTATGATATTTCAGATTAAAACTCCCTGGCGTCGCTAAAACAGGGGGTTTATATTGTTAGATTAACTAATTTACTGCTATGATGTGCGACCGCTGTGAAGTTAATTCTAGTGTTCCTATTCCTGCCAACATGAAACTGCAATCTAGAGTATTGATGTGGCAAGTTACATATAACAATAGTAATACCAATTACATTAAAAAGGAGATCATTTTTCACGGTTAAAACAAATGATAACTGCGTTGTTTATTTCATATTTAGAACAACTAGATATGAAAATAAACGCCTTGATCTAATTCGTTTTTCCTCGCTACAAAATCGATCACTTAAATAATTAAATTGGTATAAAAAGAAAAAAGAGGCTCAGATGTTAGAAAAAATACGGGACGGATCTCAAGGGATTGTTGCTAAATCAATTCTTGGTGTTGTGATCTTATCATTTGCTCTTGCTGGTATTGGAAGCTATTTAGGTAGCAGTTCTGAAGTTCCAGCAGCCGTTGTTAATGGTACTGAGATTTCCAGTGCTAAACTTGAACAAAAATTTCAACAAGAACGTTCACGGTTAGAAGGTCAGTTTGGTGAAATGTTCAAAGCTATCTCTTCAGATAACGCCTATATGGCGAGTATTCGCCAAAGTGTCTTAGAACGTCTGATCGCCGATGAGCTAATTGAGCAAATGGCTGCCCAAATGGGACTACGTGTTGGTAACGATGAAATCAAACAAGCCATTTTTGATATGCCAGAATTTCAAATTGACGGTGTCTTTGACAATGACCGTTACCTTAGCTTAGTACGTCGTGCTGGTTATCGTGTTGAACAATTTCGTGAAATGTTGCGAGTTGATATGACCCGCCAACAATTGATGGCAGCGGTTGTTGGTTCTGATTTTGTGCTTGAAAGCGAAGGGCTAGCAACGGCGTTACTAGAGCAGCAACAACGTGATATTCGTTTTATTGCGATTAAAGCGCAAGACTTTAATCAAGAAATAGTCATAGCAGACCAGCAAGTATCTGACTACTATGAATTAAACAATGGTCAATTTAAAACTCAAGAGCTACTTAGCTTAGAGTACGTTGAGTTAAAAGTAGCTGATTTGTTAGCGCAAGTTACTGTTTCAGATGAAGCTGTTCAAGTGGCTTATGACGAAAATATAGCGAGTTACCAGACTGATGCGCGACGTAAAGTGGCTCATATATTAATTGAGATCGGCGATGATCAAGCGGTGGCTATGGCCAAAGCTCAAGCAATCTTAGATCGGGTAACTGCTGGTGAAGATTTTGCTGCACTTGCTGCCCAATTATCTGATGATACCTTTAGTGGTGAAAACGGCGGAGATCTTGATTGGATTGAACCTGGTGTGATGGACCCTGAGTTTGAGCAAGCTGCTTTTGCCTTAGGCAAAGGTCAAGTTTCTGGTTTAGTTAAATCATCATTTGGTTATCACTTAATCAAAGTTACTGATCTAGAAGCACAAGTAACCCAGCCATTTATCGACGTTGCAGCAACAATTCGCCAAGAGCTTGAAGAAAGTGAAGCCAAAGAGTTGTTCTTTGAAGTACAACAACAGCTTGCTGACGTGAGTTTTGAGGTTCCTGAAAACCTTGAAGAAGCGGCAATAGCGATTGGTGCTAAAGTTAAGGATACTTCGCTGTTCACTCGCTCTACAGTGCCTGCGCATCTTAACTATCCTGAACTTTTAACTGCGGCCTATTCAGATGCAGTACTGATTGATCAAGTGAACTCGGATGTCATTGAGATTACTGCCGATCACCACATTGTGGTGCGTGTTAAAGAGCATAAGCCAAGTGAAATTAAACCACTGACTGAAGTTAACAGCCAAATAGTTAATTTTCTTAAAAATCAACAGGCTGTTGAATTGGCAAAAACTAAAGCTCAGGAGTATTTAGCGCAATGGAATTCAGGTAGTGAAATTGCCGATGTTACTGTTAGCGAGAAAAAAGGTCTAACACGTGATGCTCGTGACGTTGCCCCTGAAATCGTTAGTGCAGCGTTTAGTTTAGCAAAACCAGTTGATGGTCAGTATGCTAATGCACTTGTTACTACGTCAAGTGGCCAAGCGATTGTTTCATTGGTCAAGGTGACAGCGGCAACAGCAGTCGAAGAACAATTGATTCCAGTGCTTGCACGATTGCAACGTACTCAGTCAGATGTTACCTATCGCGCATTTATCACTTCATTAAAGAATGCCAGCGAAGTAACTTACCCAACGGGGCAGTAGTTTTTACATTTCGAAATTAAAAAAGGCGGATATTCCGCCTTTTTTTTCTTCAAAATTAGCTTGAATTAAATTCCACCGATCCTTTCTGCTAGCTTTTTATATTTTTTAGATCGACAGGGTTAAATACTGGATTGTTCGCATCATCACCCGCATTTGAAAGTAAGCTTTCTCTGGCTAGTCTTCTTACTCGGGCTTCGGTGATACCAAGAAATTCGGCGGCATTTGATACTGATAATACATCTTCCATGATTGTGCTCCTTTAATTAATACTAATAATAAATCACATATCAGGAAACTAAACAATTTTTTTTATAAATAGATAATTAACCACTGCTACCAGCTATCTGTTTTTCACACTACAGCCCAGTAGAACGTATAAATAGTTGCTTTTATTATCAGTAAATAGACGATTTGAGATTGCTAGATTGCTCGCAATTTTGTATGGTGAGTTGCAAGATTTAACAGATGGATAATACTAATGACAAAAGAGTCTAATATAGCAAAAAAACCAACTGCTAGCGAAATAGAAGCGGCACGAAAGCAATGGATGAATGATTCATTTCAAGCATGTAATAAGTACCTAGCTGAAAAAGGAATATTAACCAGTAAAGTACTGGTAGAGCAGTCTCGATACCTAGCCCCAATTGTCGCTCTATGGAAAGTTAAAGCCCAAGATGGCAGCTTAATATGGGTCATAACGGGTAAGGTTCCTTCGGATCACGTTGCTGCTTCAATCAGCTCTGATCCGCGCGAAATATTGCGCCACTTCTCATTAACTTGGCAAATGAAGGCCCAAAATATCATTGATCTTAATTCTAATGATAAAGTTCAAAATGATTTCGCTCAATTGCTGATTAAACGTGCAGAAGGGCTTTATGAATTGTTCGAAGATGATAAACTTTGGCAGTAATTATTAGTGGTTGCCTAACCTATTAAACAAGACCACTGCTACGGCAGTGGTTTTTTTTCTCGATTAGCAAAAATTAGTATTTTTTCAGATAACCCTTTAATTGAGTAGGTAGTAAGGTGCAAAGAGGACAGTTTAGTTCGAAATTTGGTTTTATTATGGCTGCAGCTGGTGCTGCGGTTGGTCTTGGTAATATATGGGGATTCCCAACGCAGGTCGCCAGCAATGGTGGGGCAGCTTTTGTGTTAGCTTATTTAGCTCTTGCTTTCTTTTTAGCATATCCCGCGTTAATGGCTGAACTCATTGTTGGGCGAAGTGCCAGAGCAAATGCGGTTAAAGCACTGCCAAGCTTAACCGATTCGCCAATATTAAAATTGGGGGGTAAAGCGGTCGGTATCGCAGGGTTAATCACTGTTGCAGTAATACTGAGCTTTTACGCGATAGTGGCGGGCTGGATGTTTGCTTATGCGTTGGCGCCGATGCTAGACTTAATTGGTTTAAGTCAATATAGCCAGTGGTTTAAAGATTTTAGTGTCGTGCGTAATGTGATGTTTACCACGCTGTTTATGATTGCCACCATTTTAATCATTTGTGGTGGGGTTAATGCAGGGATTGAGCGTTGGTCAAAACGATTAATGCCAGCGCTGGTGCTGATCTTATTGTTGCTCATTGGTTATATGCTGACATTACCTGGTGCCGAAGAAGGACTTAAGGCTTACTTAGTGCCAGATTTTTCTAAATTATTAGATCCCTCGTTATTGGTCAGCGCATTAGGTCAGGCATTTTTCTCATTGTCGCTTGGGGTCGGTTGTATGCTTATTTACGGCTCCTATATGTCTAGTAGCGAGAATATCGTGCGGGTCGGTGCTTGGGTGACCTTAATTGACGTTGGTTTGGCCTTTATTGCGGGTTTGTTAATTATTCCCGCGATGTATGTCGCACAGCACTATGGCGTAGAGATATTTGATCAGTCAGGTCAATTGTTAAATGGTGATACGTTGATTTTTAGCGTGCTGCCAAGTTTATTTGATCAAATGGGACAAGTTGGGATTATTATTTCCTTGGCCTTTTTCCTCTTGATGTCGCTTGCCGCGCTAACCTCTTCAATTTCGCTGTTGGAGGTGCCTGTATCGTATGTTGTTGAAAGTCATAAAATGAAGCGCCCAACAGCTAGTTGGATCATTGGGATGTTAATAACGGGTTTGAGTTTAATTATCATCTTCAATTTCGAACTGTTATTTGGCTTAGTTATCGCAATCACCACCCGTTATAGTCAACCGATCTTAGGATTGTTTTTCTGTATCTATGCTGGTTTGGTTTGGCATCGTGATAAGGCGTTAACGGAAATTAAAAAGGGCGATCAACATGCCGAATATTCCATATTTTGGCGGATTTGGCCATGGTATGTGCGGTTTGTTTGCCCCGTGTTTATTGTGGCAATGTTTGTCCATGCACTTTAAAAACTATTGGTAGTAATAGATAAAATTAGTCAGTTTTAATAAAAGGAAAATATAATGCCTAAGGCGAGTGAAGTAAAAAAGAATACCGCAATTGTATTTAACGATAGCGTTTATATTATTCGAGATATTGAACGTTCAGTACCTCAAGGACGTGCCGGCGGCAGT
>JABSRS010000040.1:0-3522 GCA_013214885.1 Gammaproteobacteria bacterium | reverse complement strand
TATCGGATGCGGATGTACAATGTGGTAACGGGTGCAAAAACAGATGAAACGTTTAAAGACAGTGATATGCTTTCTTTAGCCGATCTGATCCGCCGTAAAGTGATGCTTTCCTACCTTGATGGTGATGAATATGTGTTTATGGATAACGAAGATTACACCCCTTATAACCTTAATAAAGATAGCATTGCCGATGAGGTGCTGTTTATTGACGAAAATACCCTAGGCTTGCAAGTTATATTGGTTGATGGTACCCCAGTTGGTGTTGATTTACCTTCGAGTGTTGATCTTGAAATTGTCGAAACTGATCCATCAATCAAAGGTGCGTCAGCGTCAGCCCGTACTAAGCCTGCGACGTTATCTTCAGGGTTGGTTATCCAGGTGCCAGAATACATTGCCACTGGTGAAAAAGTAAAAGTAAATACTGCTGAACACAAATTTATGGGTCGTTCAGACAAGTCATTATAGTAAAATAAACTAATTTAATTTAGTCAAAAAAAATGCCAGAGACTAGTCACTGGCATTTTCATTTAAGGCGTTGAGAAATATTAGCGCTCAATACCGATGTTGCTGATACCAAAGGCATTAAATTCTGCTCTTAGTTCTTTTAGAAAAGCCGCATTAGGGTTAGCATTTTGCTCTACTCGCTCAAGTAAGTATTCTTGTAAGGCCTTTTCTTCGGTCATCATCTCGTGGCTAAAGGTGGCCTCATCACTTATATCGCCTTCTACAGCCGTTATATAGCTCGCGACTGTTGAACTTGATAGTTTGCTTGCATTAATCAAATCGTCTTCTATTTGCTGCTCTAAAGCGACTAATAATGTATTAACCGACATGGCGCAGTCAATGGCTGGAATAACCCCAAAGCAATCAAAATCACGTTGTTCTGGAATTTGTTCAGCAAGCTTGTCCAATTGCACTTCAATATTTAGTTTAACACTATGTTTTGACAGTTTTTGCCAAATGATGTCGACAATAACATTGAGCACCTTAGGCTCGCCAAATTCAGTCGCTTGGCTAAATAGTTGATAATTAGGCAGCATGCGTTCGGTCAGTGCTGTTGCAAAAATCATTTTTTGTTCAAAATTTAATAGTTTGATTCTGGTAAAAAATCCGGATTTTTTAGTCATTTAAAGTGTCACTTGTTTTATTTATCAGGTTAGTGCCAACGGTAGCGACTAACTGTAATTCATCGAGTAATTCTAACAATTCTGGTTCTATTTCCGCAATGGCTGAATGTTGTTTTAATGCTGTTTCAATAGAATGAGCCAGTTTTTTTAACTGTGGTACGCCAGTGTAGCAACACGCGCCATGAAGTTTGTGAATGATTTTTATTAAATCATCATCTTGTTGCATACTCATTGCTTGTTCAATTTTAATGATATTTTGGGGGATACCGTCGATCAACATTTGTAACATGTCGAGGGCTAATTCTTCTTTACCCATCGCCTGTTTGAGCGACTCTTGCCAATTAATGTGGATGTTGTCGCCAATTCCCATGGCAATCTCTTGGTTATGTTCAATAATATTTGACTGGTAATGACTCGTTGAATGACTAGAGTTAAGCCAATGATCAAGGATTTTCTCTAAGACATCCTCATGTAAAGGTTTGGTTAAAAAATCATCCATTCCCTTATTGAGCCAAGCATTTTTTTCTTCATCTAACGCGTGAGCAGTCGTTGCCACAATCGGCACTAATTGATTGATCCCATGTTTTCTGATGATGGCCGTCGCTTGTAAGCCATCGAGCACGGGCATTTGAATATCCATAAATATAATATCAAATTTGATATGACGACATGCTTCAACCGCATCCTCACCATCAACCGCTTTAATGATACTACCGACTTTTCCTTCGAGTAAAGTGCTAATGAGTTTTAAATTGGCCTCATTGTCATCCACCACTAACGCTCGCTGGTTAGGGTAGAGGATCTCATTACTTTGTAGGATCGGTAATGCGGGTCTTTGAAATGGCTGGATTTGCTCAATACTATTATATAGTTTCTTTGAACTAATTGGGCTGATATGACAATCATCAACCCCCAACGCAATGATATTTTGATGAATAATTAGGTTATTCGTGTCAATCAGCACGATGACTTGGCTGGCCGATTTTGTTGATTCTATGATTTTTTTTAACGGGTTAAGGTTATCATAAGGACCAGGGTAAATGACCACTGCGCAATCATAATTATAACGAGCACTTGCTTCTTGCCATTGGGTAATCGAATTAAATTTATCGACATCTATCTGCCAATGGTGCAGCTGATTACTGATGATGTGTTGGTATTCATCATCAACGTAATACAGTTGGACTTTTTTGTTTAAGCAGGCGTTGACATAATAGGCCGGCTTCACATTGCTTTGTTCCAGCGTGATGTGGAATGAAAACTGCGAGCCGATCCCCGGCTCGCTGGCACAAGATATTTCGCCATTCATTTCTTCAACTAAGCGCTTGGTAATCACCAAACCCAAGCCACTGCCACCATACTTTCGGCTAATACTGCTGTCGGCCTGAGCAAAGGCGTTAAATAGCTTGGTCAATTGGTCGCGATGAATCCCAATACCAGTATCGATGACATCGAAAAATAATTGATAATTATTACCAGGTAAAGGTCTAGAGTGGACATTTAATCTCACTTTTCCTTTCTTGGTGAATTTAATTGCATTACCAATTAGGTTAGTTAGGATCTGTTTTACCCGCTGATTATCTCCGATTAAGTTATCAGTAGTATCAGGCTTGATTTCGACTAGCAAATCGATATTTTTTTCATGGGCGGTGGTTGATAAAATATCGACCACATCGTCGACCGCGTCGCGTAAATTAAATGGAATGTTGTCGAGTCGCAGTTTTCCTGCTTCCAATTTAGAAAAATCTAAGATGTCTTTAATAATGTTAAACAGATCTTGGCCTGATTTCTCGATGGTTTGTAAATAGTCTATTTGATTGGGTTGCAGCCGGGTTTTCAGTAACTGCTGGGTTAACCCTATTACGCCATTAAGCGGGGTGCGCAGTTCGTGTGACATATTTGCCAAGAATTCTGATTTAATTCTGTTTGCTTCATGCGCTTTTTTGTTGGCGATATCGAGTTCAATATTTTTAATTTCTATTTGTTCCATTGTTTCGCGCAAATCACTGGTTGCGGTATCAATGTTAAGTTGCATTTTGTCGTTATATTCTTTTAATGCCCCAGCCATGGCATTAATACCACGTTTAAGAATTTCAAGTTCACCGATTAATGTTCCTTGTAATCGGGTGTCTAATTTCCCTTCTCGAATCTTTGCCACAGCACGGACCATTTCAGAGATAGGTCTGGTGACGTTATTGACTAGTCTAAAGGTGAAAAATAAATTAAGCTGAATGCCGAGCAAAATGATGATAAACGTGGTCACTGCGACTCGGTGTTGTTGTAACAGCGTATTATTACGGTTGAGCTGCAACATCATATAACCAACAGGAATTTCTTGTTTTAAGCCGTTGGTCGATGTTCTAACCTCAATATTAATCGGACTGATAATAATGAC
>JABSRS010000408.1 GCA_013214885.1 Gammaproteobacteria bacterium | reverse complement strand
CACCTCAAAAATGATTAAGTACAAAACTTAAGAACAATCGATACAAAATGGCAGTAATATGACCAACTAAACGGCATTTGTGATAATCGATGCTTGTTAGCGGGCTAAATATTGGTATATTACTACGTTAGTTATTGATATTTTGCATGATCATAAGCCTAAAAAAATATTTACCCAAGCCTTTTTACAAATTTAACGATGTGAATAATAATTAACGGGCTCCAGGCTATCGTTTTAGCATTAATAAACCAGCAACATAAAGCTACCAGATATAAGGATTTATGGTGAATAATTCAGAGAAATTCTTTTCAATTGATCATGATTTTCAAGTCAATGCGATGCCAATGTCATTAGGCAGTCAGTTGCCAAGCCAGCAGCAATTTGAACTAATGATCCCTGCTCCTTTTAAGTTAGCCTCTCAAATCAGTTATATCGACAGCAAAACATTGGCACCCATTCGACAAATCGGTGGTGTTGCAGTTGAATTGGCCGAATTTTTAAATTTACAAGCCCAAAAGATTGATATGATGATGGGCTATATTCTGACAGTCCAAGATGATGAAAAATTCCGTCATCAAGGGATAAAGTTTGGTGGTAGCCATTTAAGTTACATTTCTAACGAACAATTAACTGTCGAGCAGCTAGTAACGCTTAAGATCTTTATTGCTGAAAACAATTGTGCGGTATTTTGTATCGGCCGGGTTACTGCAATAACACCTTATGAAGCCGATTATGAGGTTGAAGTCGAATTTGCAAAAATTAGCGAAGATGACCAAGAACATTTAGTGCGAAGTTCATTGCAGATCCAAACCATGCTGCTTAAACAACGTGCCATTGACCGAGATCCAAAACGATAAATATCTTGAGCGACTTACAGCGGTATACTCATAACTAACCATGTATTTAAAGCATGTTAGCAATGGGCTATACTATTTTAAATTTTAGCGATGCGTTTTTACTTTAAGCGATGCATCAGCACTACAATACGGCATTCTCTGATTTGTTATCAAATATATCTGCTGTCAGCCAAGGGCAATTAACACTTGGCAACTTACAAGGCTCTGCCTTATCTTTAGCGATCATCGAAACTGCTTCGGTCTTTGATGGTTTATCGGTGCTATTATGCGCCGATTCTAGTGCGGCACTTAAACTTGAGTCCGAATTAGGTTTTTTGGCCATCGATCATGATCTTGACGTATTAGTTTTTCCTGATTGGGAAACGCTGCCTTATGACAATTTCTCGCCACATCAAGATATTATTTCACAGCGTTTAGAGACCCTATATCGGCTGCCTAATATGAGCCGGGGTATATTGATCCTACCCGTGGCAACGGCAATGGCTAAGCTGCCACCACCGAGCTTTTTAGCAGCAAACTCTTTACTGTTACGCCAAGACCAAATAAAGCAGCCGAGCGAATTAAAGCAGCAGTTAGACAGTGCGGGTTATGCCAATGTTCACCAAGTGATGGCGCATGGTGAATACAGCCAGCGCGGCTCGATTCTTGATATTTTCCCAATGGGTTCAACCAAACCTTATCGGATTGATTACCTTGATGATAGCGTTGATAGCATTCGTTTTTTCGATTTTGAAACGCAACGCTCTACTGACAAAGTCACCGAAATAAAAATCTTACCCGCTCACGAGTTTCCGACTAATCAATTGGCGATTGAGCAATTTCGCAGTTCTTGGCGCGAGCTATTTGGCGCGAGCAATCAACCTGAATCAATTTATCAGCAAGTATCAAAGCGCGTGTGGCCCGCAGGTATCGAATATTATCTGCCGTTGTTTTTTAGCCAAACCCATAGCTTTACTGATTTTCTGCCAAGTAACAATCAGCTCCTTACCTTTGGCGACATTATGCAAGGCAGTGAGATGTTTTGGGCTGATGTCAGCAGCCGTTATGAGGATAGACGTTACGATTTATCTCGGCCAATACTCGATCCGACGCGGCTTTACCAGCGGGTAGAGGAATTTTTCGCCAGTCTAAAAGGTCTTAGCAGAACCCATTTCGAGCCACAAAAAATTCGTAAGAAGGCAGGTCAGGAAAATCTTAATACCGCCATGATTGATGATATAGCTATCGATCATAAACTTGATATCCCAAGCCTAAATTTAGATAAATATTTGGCCAAGCGCAAAGACTTCAAAATTATATTTTGTGTTGAATCGTTAGGGCGTCAAGAAGCCTTATTGGGTCTGTTAAAACATCTTAACCATCCGCCGGCTATCGAGTCGAGTTATCAAGCGGCGCTGACCAATGATCATCAATTTTCCATTATTGTTGCCCCGCTTGAAAACAGTGTTGAACTCAAAGACTTATCAGTATCCCTAATTTGTGAAACTGAGCTGTTTGGGATAAAAATCAGTCAGCGTCGGCGCAGAGAAAAAGCCCGTGCCCAATCGAGTGAAGCAATTGTTCGCTCACTGGCTGAACTGTCAATTGGCCAGCCCGTGGTCCATTATGATCATGGTGTCGGCCGCTATTTAGGCTTAACCTATATAGAAAATGCTGGGCTCAATGTTGAGTACGTGACGCTAGCTTATGCCAACGATGCCAAACTCTACGTTCCAGTTGCATCATTGCACCTTATTTCACGCTACAGTGGTGCTAGCGAAGACTCAGCACCATTGCATAATCTTGGCTCTGAGAAGTGGCAAAATGCCAAACGTAAAGCGGCAGAGAAAGTCAGAGATGTTGCCGCTGAATTGCTTGAAATTTATGCCCAGCGTGCGGCTAAACCAGGCCATGCTTTTAAAGTTGATTTTGAGCACTATCAACAATTTGCGGCAAGCTTTCCATTTGAAGAAACCGTTGACCAACAAAATGCCATTTTGCACGTTATCAATGATATGCAAAAAGACACCGCGATGGATCGTTTAGTCTGTGGTGATGTTGGCTTTGGTAAAACCGAAGTAGCCATGCGCGCAGCTTTTGTTGCGGTTACTGCTGGTAAACAGGTGGCGATACTGGTTCCAACCACCCTACTTGCGCAACAGCATTTTGACAATTTCACCGACCGATTTGCCCAACAACCGCTTCGAGTAGGTCAACTGTCGCGTTTTCGCTCGGCTAAACAGCAAGCAGAAACATTAGCGGACCTTGAGAAAGGCACCATCGATATTGTTATTGGCA
>JABSRS010000407.1 GCA_013214885.1 Gammaproteobacteria bacterium | reverse complement strand
CATTTGGCCGATTTATCAGGGCCAACGGCGTTCGTCGGTAAATACTATGCCGATGGCGTACGTGACTCACTTGCCTATATTAATAAAAATGGTGGCATTAACGGCACCACGCTTGAATATGAAACAATTGATTATGCCTACAAAGTACCGCAAGCAATTGGTGCGTACAAAAAGTGGAAATCACGTAAAAAAATGGTCGCGATGCAAGGTTGGGGCACTGCCGATACCGAAGCACTAATTACTTTTGCTTCTCGTGACCGTATCCCAGTATATTCAGCGTCATACTCTGGTCATTTAACCGATCCAACGGGTAAAAACCCTAAGACCAAAAAACCAGCGCCTTATAACTTCTTCTACGGGGCATCATACTCTGATGCTTGTCGTGCCTTAGTGCAATGGTCGGCTGACGATTGGAAAGCCAAAGGTGGTAAAGGTAAGCCGAAATTTACTCACATCGGTGCCAATCATCCATTCCCGAATGCCCCTAAAGCAGCTTGTGCAGAATATGCGGCAGAGCTTGGTTTTGAAGTGATGCCTCCAGTTGTTGTGTCAATGAAACCGGGTGATTTTAAGGCGCAGTGTTTAACCTTGAAAAATTCGAAAACTGATTATGGCTATGTCGCTAATCTTGGTGGTTCAGTATTATCACTGATTAAGTCGTGTAAAACCGTCGGCACCAAATTGCAGTTTATGTCTAATATTTGGGGGGGTGATAAAAAGATCTTTAAGGCAGTTGGTGCCGGAATTAAAGACTATATCTTCCCTGCAATGACGCCATTTTGGACCGACGATGTTGAGGGTATGAAATTGGTGCGTGAAATATCTAAAATATCTGACTCAAAAAGTGAAAAAGAGCGTACTCACCACTATATGCGTGGCGTTTGTTCGGTGTTCTTCATGAAAGAAGCAATGGTTTGGGCCAAGCATAATGGCGGCATTACCGGTGAAAATATTAAAAAAGGGATGTATGTCACTAAAGACTGGGAGCCAAAAGGACTTGAAGGGGTTTGTTTACCAGCGACTTGGACCGAAACAGATCACCGCGGTATTAACACCGTTAATATCTACAAAGGTAACTATAACGGTGGCGACATCAAGATTGAACGTGTAAGCCAAGTCATACTAAAGCGCCGTGATGACTGGTTAGGCTACTAAGCCGATTGGATTAAGCGTGGGGCAGCATTAGCTGTCCCTAGATTAACAACAAATGGAGAGTGCTTATGAGTGCTGTTGCAAAAATTGAAACCGCACCACCAATGTTATCGGTTAACAATATTGAAGTGGTTTATGACGACGTTATTCAGGTGTTGCGCGGCGTAACTCTTGAGGTTCCTCAAGGAGATATCGTCACCTTGCTCGGGCCTAACGGTGCGGGTAAATCGACGACGTTAAAGGCTATTTCTGGGCTGTTACGTTCAGAATATGGCGAAGTTACTCGAGGTGACATTCAGTTTCTGGGCGAGCGGGTCGATAAACAAATGGCCGAAGAAATTGTTCGCACCGGGATGTTTCAAGTGATGGAAGGTCGCCGAATTATCGAAGACATGACCAGTCTGGAAAACCTTAAACTGGGCGCATATACTCGCAGTGATTCCAGAATTGCCCAAGATATCGAAATGGTTTATCACTTTTTTCCCCGGCTAAAAGAGCGCACAGGCTTGGCTGGATATTTATCGGGTGGTGAGCAACAAATGCTAGCGATTGGCCGGGCATTAATGGCCCGTCCAAAAATGATTTTACTTGATGAACCATCAATGGGGTTATCGCCATTACTGGTTAAAGAAGTATTTAAAATCATTGAAAAAATTAATAAAGAGCAGGGTATTACCATTTTACTGGTCGAACAAAATGCTAACTACGCGCTCCGTTCCGCTGATTATGGCTACATTATGGAATCAGGAAAAATCGTCATGGATGGCACCAGCGAATCCTTACTGAGTAATGAAGACGTAAAAGAATTCTATCTCGGTGGTGGTAATGAAGAGCGCAAAAGCTTTAAAAACCTCAAATCTTATAAGCGCCGTAAGCGCTGGCTATAAGGAATTAATGATGGATAAGTTTTTCGATCAAAAAGAATGCCAAGCGCCAGAGCAACGAGAGGCATCGTTAGTTAATCAATTGGGCGACTTTATCGCATTTGCCAAAGACAGCTGTGACTATTACCAGCAGTCATTGGCCGATGTCGTGCCATTATCGATTAAATCTCGCGCTGACTTTGCCAAGTTACCGCTGCTAAGAAAAAGCGACTTAATTGAGTTACAGGCTAAAAAGATGCCTTTTGCTGGGGTCAATGCCAATAACGCCACCCTGCAACGTATTTTTCAATCACCAGGTCCGATTTATGATCCACAAGGTCAGGGCGATGACTTTTGGCGAACGGGACGGGCATTTTACGCCGCAGGTTTCCGCGCTGGCGATTTAGTTCAAAACTGTTTGTCATATCATTTATCCCCTGGTGGTTTTATTTTAGACGCTGGTGCTCGCGCCTGTGATTGCATTGTGATCCCAGCAGGACCAGGTCAAACCGAGCAGCAATTACAAATAATTAATGGTCTGAAACCTCAAGGGTATTGCGGCACACCATCGTTTCTCAATATTTTGCGCCAAAAGGGTGATATCAGCTCAATTAAGAAAGCCTTAGTGACTGGTGAAGCACTGCCAGAATCTTTGCGCACTAGCTTTGAACAAGATGGTATTAGCGTGCTCCAAGCTTATGCCAGTGCTGATGCCGGGCTAATTGCATATGAGTCATCGGCCAAAGAAGGATTAATCGTTAGCGAAGATATCTTGCTTGAAATTGTTAAGCCTGGCACTGGTGATCTGGTTGCAGAGGGCGAGGTTGGTGAGATTGTTATCACCAGCTTTAATCGTGATTATCCATTAATTCGTTTTGCCACGGGTGATTTATCGGCACTATTACCTGGTGTCAGCCCGTGTGGACGCACCAACATGCGCATTAAAGGCTGGATGGGCAGGGCAGATCAAACCACCAAAATTAAAGGGATGTTTGTGCACCCTTCACAAATTGCCCAAGTGACTAAACGTCATCCACAAATAGCTAAAGCGCGGTTAGTGGTAACGAGTGAGTCGCACAATGATCAAATGCATTTACTGATTGAAGTGAACAATGATGTCGACT
>JABSRS010000406.1 GCA_013214885.1 Gammaproteobacteria bacterium | reverse complement strand
GAAATCAATAGAGCGCCTTGTACTCATTGATTTTATCTACGCACGGCAAGGCCACATAATTAACGGAATTGGTATTACCTTAAGAAATGACGAATTTGAACTCGTGGTTTATAATCCAGAGGTCATTTTCAATAAGAGCAATAAAACATGAACAAGATTATAGGGCTAACTTTATTTAGTGCTGCCGCGTTGGTTGGCTGTACATCGACCACGACATCAGGCTCATCGTCAGATGTTGATTTTGAAAATAGTTACCGCAGCATCAACCAAGAGCAGTTAATTAAGCACGTTAAGGTGCTGGCATCCGATGAATTTGGTGGTCGCGCGCCATCAAGTGAGGGCGAACGGCTAACACTCGCTTATTTAACCGAGCAATTTAAAGCTATTGGTTTCGAGCCAGGCAATGGTGATAGTTTCTTACAGCAAGTGCCTTTAGTGTCTATCGAGGCGTCGACGGATATGACGTTAACCATCGGCAATAAAGATTACCAATACGGAACTGACATGGTGCTGGGTAGTAGTCGAATTAGTAAATTCGAACAACTTGATAACTCACAGTTGGTTTTTGTCGGGTACGGCATTGATGCGCCTGAGTATAATTGGAATGATTATCAGGGACTCGATGTTAAAGGTAAAACCGTGGTTATCCTAGTCAATGATCCTGGTTTTGCGACTCAAGATCCTGAGCTGTTTACTGGTAATGCCATGACCTACTATGGTCGCTGGACTTACAAATATGAAGAAGCTAGCCGTCAAGGTGCGCAAGGCGCAATAATCATTCACGAGACTGCACCTGCATCATATGGCTGGGAAGTCGTTGCAAACTCGTGGTCTGGACCACAATTTGGTTTCCAACGTGAAGACTTAAATAAAGACCGAGTTGCTGTTGAAGGTTGGATCACCAGCGAAGTCGCTCAAGCCTTATTTGCGCAGGCGGGCCTTGATTTTGCCACGATGAAAAAGCGTGCTGCCCAAGGCAGTTTTAATGCTGAGATGGGCGATTTGACCGCAACGGTTAAAGTGAATAACACGATTAAAAAATCAGTATCGAATAATTTTATCGCGACCTTACCAGGGCGAACTCATAGCGATGAACATATTTTATATACCGCGCACTGGGATCATCTTGGCACCGACTTAACCAAGCAAGGGGATACGATTTACAACGGCGCTCGTGATAATGCAACAGGAACGGCTGCGTTAATTGAGGTGGCAGAGGCCTTTGCTAAACTTAAACAACGTCCTGAACGTTCAATCACCTTTATGGCTGTTACCGCAGAAGAGCAGGGCTTGTTGGGCTCTCAGTTTTACGCCGCTAATCCAGTGATCCCAGCGGGCAAAACCGTCGCCAATATTAATATGGATGCGCTAAACGTTAATGGTCGCAGTAAAGATGTTGCGGTATATGGCTTGGGCCAATCACAGCTTGATGATTTCTTAGCGCAAGCAGTGCTTAAGCAAGACCGTACGATTTCAGGTGACCCATCGCCTGCGAGCGGAATTTACTATCGTTCTGATCACTTTTCATTTGCCAATATCGGTATTCCTGCGTTGTATGCCAAAGGGGGCAAGCAACCTGCCGATGCTAAGACCGCAGCATTACGAAAAATATTAGATCCAATTTTGAAAAAGTGTTATCACGGGCTTTGTGATCAATACAGTGATGACTGGGATCTCTCGGGTGCAGTTCAAGACATGCAATTGTTCTTCGATGTCGGTCATGCTTTGGCTAAACCTGATGTGTGGCCGCAATGGAGCAAAACCTCAGAATTTAAACGCTAAACTAGCTTTAGATAGTGTTTGAGATAGTGCTTGAACTCTCAAGCACTATCTTCATTGATAACTGGTATATATCAATGTCATAATCTTGCTTGCTCGATACAATAGTCTTAATTTAGGTCAGTAGCATTTACTGCGATCACTAAGGCATTACCATGAGTACACTTCCATCCTATGCGGCAGAGCTGCCTGCAGGTCACCCAGTCGTGGTCTATTTTGAAGAAAACGAATTAATTAAGAATATCCTGCGCTAAATAATTACTACCGATATTGCTAGCGATTATGAGTTGTTTTACAACTTATTTAACCAGTTATCTGAGGTTGAGAAACGTTTTGCCCGTAAAGAAAATCAGTTGTTCCCTTATTTAGAAAAATACAACTGGACTGGACCCAGCCAAGGAATGTGGGCATTTCATGATGCAATACGAGATATATTTCGCCAAGTACGTCAGTTATTAGCAAATAATGATTATGACGATATTAATGACTTAGTCCGTGAAATAGCCAGTGAATTGGGCTCGCTAATGCATATAGAAGAGCATAGGTTATTCCCCAATGCGCTTGATTTATTGAGTGAAGATGATTGGCAAGAAATGCGCGAAGGTGACGTAGAAATTGGCTGGATGCTCGAACATCAGCCAGTGCCATTTCCGCCCGAGGAATATATTCACCCATCCCAAGACCGAAAACTGCGCCGGTTACCTTTTAGTACCGATGATCGGATCCGCTTAAATGAAGGGTACATGACGACTGAGCAATTAAATTTAATGTTGCAGTTTATGCCAATCGATTTAACTTATGTTGATGAAAATGATCGGGTGATTTTTTATAATCGCGGGGAAAATCGAGTTTTCCCACGTTCTGCAGGTATTATTGGTCGAGAAGTGAAATTTTGTCACCCACCAAAATCGGTTGATACCGTGTTGCAAATTTTAGCAGCCTTTAAAAAAGGCACCCAAGATAGTTCGGAGTTTTGGATTGATTACAAAGGCCGTAAAATTCATATTCGGTACTTCGCCATTAGAGATCAAGATAATAATTACAAAGGCGTTATTGAAATGTCGCAAGATATAACGGATATTTTAAAACTCGAAGGGCAGAATCGTTTGTTAAACTGGAATGACGATGAGCAAGAGCAAACCAAAGAAGCCAAATGCCCTGCTGGTTTCCACTAATACCAATTAGATTAAATAAGTGAGTAGCAATGGCCCAATTTGAGTTATTAACCGAGCGATTAGTTATCCGGAGGTTTGAGTTAGCAGATATTGCGTTTATTCAGGCTCATTATAATGAGCCTGGTTTTATCGCCAATATAGGAGACAAAAATATTCGCAATGACCAAGATGCTATTGCATATTTAACCGCTG
>JABSRS010000405.1 GCA_013214885.1 Gammaproteobacteria bacterium | reverse complement strand
CAGATTGGAGTGGGCGAGCGATACATCCAAATAAACCTGGTTTTATCAATCATGAAACACCTAGCCTGCTGAAAACTTTAGATATTGATATAGAGTTTTGGCTAGAATCAATACAAAATTTCACTCGCCAGTATGGGAGTTTTGCAGGAGGAAAAAAAGTACTAAGGGCTTGTGCTAAGACCCACCACAGAAAATGGCATAAGGGCGTTGGCTGACTTCACTCTCATCAAGATAATTAAAAATTAGTGTATATATACCATGCATCGGATAGTGACGTCTTAAATCTAGCAATTAGATTAAAACACTTTAACAATCTGAGAAAGTTAATGGCATTGTAGTTTCTGTACTCGAAAATAAGCCAAACTTACTGGTTTATTCAAGTCTAGTTGGTTGTTGGAATAAAAGTATCTGGCTGTCCTTTATTAGGTTCAAGTCTAGTTGGTTGTTGGAATAAAAGTATCTGGCTGTCCTTTATTAGGTTTTGTCCTTTATTAGGTTTTATAAGCCCATCAAGGGGATTAGTAACGTAATCACATTGTTCATGGCTTATGTTTTTTTCATTAACAATTAAGGATAATATATGTTTTCAGGTATGTTTTTAATTGGCATTATTTTACCAGGGTAAGATCATGAACTTTCCATTTTGGGCCAAAAATCGATCGCAAGCACGCAAACTCAGTTGGTTGAAATATTGACTGAAAAAGCAAAATCACAAAAGTAATAGTGCCGTTAAAACATAACAACATGCCCGAAATTTGACCGCTAGCACCATTGTATTTATTGCAAAAACAAAAGGTGAAAACATGCACCTGCACACTGCGATGTAGGTTGGTACTAAAGCTACTGGATACATAGAAGGTTTCCATGAGAATTACACTATTACTTTTTATTTCTTTACTACTGGTGGGTTGTGATTAGTCGTATAATTATTCTGACAGAACCGACACCTCATATGTTGACGGTACACTGATGACGGTGAAAACATTGGTAGTAAATGAATCAACCACATTTGAATGTATCGAAAGCCAATCAGGACTATGCTATTTTAAGGTTTCATCTCAACGTTGCAGTAAAGAATCAGCGATGACAACCTGTGTCGTTGTACATATCGATAGTTTTGAGTTGCAACCTGGTAAAGCTAAAGAATTTAAAGGTGTTAACATCAAAGAAAAATTTCTGCACTGCGCGTCAGCATTAAAGTTTTAAACTGACAATAAGTGCATACCTTCTTAGATCCACAATAATATAGTCCGAATTAATTAGCCTAGTTTCATTGGTAAATTTGCAAGATAGAAAATAACTTATTTGTTAACTAATTTCAGGCTTATGATCTGACAAGAAGTTTTGCAGAAAGCTAGCCATGTTCTTTTTTTGGTAGTCTTCCATGGACAGATAGACACCAGCACCTGCTACTAGAATGATTAGGCTTGATATGATTAACGGTTTAGCCAAGAACTCACCATATTTTAAGATCGATAATTGTAGATTCGCAGAGTATCTAGGTAACGACAAGCTGCCTGATAATATTAAGCATTTCATATAATGATAAAATCCCTGATTTCTAAAAGCATCGAATAAAATGCCTACAAATATTGCTAAAGCAAGGGTTGATATCATTGTTAGGATACTGCTAATAATCTTAAGTGTATAAACTGATAATTGCTCACTAAATATTACATCTCTCAATTCATTTATCCAAGCCACTGGTGGAATATTAGTCCATAACATAAACAAAAACACCAGGGTACTTAATATAAACACAGTCGTTGTCAGAATTTTTGCCGTGAGGCTGAGAAAGCAAAAATTGACCATAACTGGCTGGTTGTTTTCTGGGAGGTTTACCTCATCAAACTCTACGATACGAAGATCGGTAATTTTTAAATTATAAACCGAAGCCAACGATTTGGCCGACTCTAACGATGCGTTACCATTTTTTTCAATACGTTGAATTGTTCTCAAACTTAGCCCTGATATCTCAGCTAATTGGCTTTGACTCCAGGCCCGTTGTTGGCGTTCAGTTATCAGTCTTTGGTTATCTAGTAGCATGTTCATTTTCAATTTACTCATCTTTTATCAAAACAATATGATGAGATATAATCGCCTGTCTGTATATGTCGTAACGGTGTCATCAATGTGACAGTAATATGCCAACCCCTGTTTATATAGGGGAAAAAGTGAGAAACCGCTGATGTTGTAAGGAAAAATGAATCTTAGTAGATGCCTTACAAGAAGTACAGCCAGAATTATTTAACAACGATGGTTATTGCTATGTCGTAGAGGTAACGACTAGTAGATAGTGATGATTCTCTAATTTGGCTTGGTTATTTTTGGAGTTTATCGCCATCGAAATTTTTGGGTGTCCCCACAATCAGCGTCCCCACAATCAGCGAAACCAATATTGGCTATCACCGATAGTGAATTGTTAACGAGTAGCTAGCGTGCAAATATAACCGCAACCAACAATGGTTGCGGTTTTTATTTTAAAGGAGTCTATATGCTCGATTTACTACCTGATTTGTGTGACAGCTTTCCCCAACAAGTTAAAGTGTTTCAGCCAATTTTTAGCAGTTATGGTGGCCGTGTGATTTTTAGTGGCCCGATTGTGACTGTTAAGTGTTTTGAGGATAATTCGCTAGTTAAAGAGTTGGTTAATCAGCCTGGTCGCGGCCAAGTTATGGTGGTTGATGGTGGAGGTTCGACGCGCCGTGCCTTACTGGGTGATTTGTTAGCGCAAGCCGCTTGTGATAATGGCTGGGCAGGGTTGGTCATTTACGGCGCCATTAGAGACGTTGCAACGATTGCGACCATCGATATTGGGGTTCAGGCATTGGCAGCGTGCCCAATAAAAACTGAAAAATTAGGGGCAGGGACGCTTAATGTTGAACTAGAATTTGCGGGTCAAATAATCAAACCTGTACAGTGATCTTAATGGCGTACTGATCAGTGCTGGCAAACTAAGCCTGACTGATTAATCCTAGATTCATGAATAGTTGTTATTTTTAGAACATTAAGCTTAATAATGGTTTACAATTTTATATTGTAAAAAATCCAAATGCTCTGAAGGAACAAGGAATGAAAATATTATTTAAAATATTTGCGGCAGTATGTTTACTGATTGTCGTTGCCACGGTTGCGGTAGTGGTAATGG
>JABSRS010000404.1 GCA_013214885.1 Gammaproteobacteria bacterium | reverse complement strand
TTCAAACGCGATTAGTAAATCACTTTTAGCCAATGACTGACTTTTTTGCTCAAACTGCGCTCGCCAGTTCGCAATTTCAATACCTGAAAAATCGATTAAGGCCCGGCTAGAACCAACAATCCCAACTAACGGTAAGCTGATATTAAATTTATTTTCAAGCTGCGCTTGCTGCTGATCAAATAGCTCGAGCCAACGCCGACCAATATTACCAGCACCGAGTAACACTATCCCTGCTCGTTTACTTGGACTATAGATTCTATGGTGCAGCATGTAAGCAAGTAAGTTCACTCTTTTGCTTGGCACAATTGCACTTAAACTTAAGCCATTGTCCGACAATACAATTGGCCATGATGACTCTTTAGCTAATAATTTATTAAATAGTTTTCGATACCATGAAACACCGGCATCAAGTAACGATATCAAACCGTATTCGCTGTGCTTATTCCAGTTAATTGCTTTATGTTGATTAAGCAATGCTTCAAAAGCGTGTGAGGTTTCTTGACTAAACCCCAACAAAATATGGTTAACATGCCGAGTCGCTACCAACGGGAAAAAACCTTGGGTCGGTAACTGTTTAACCAATTGTTGTGATTTGTCATTGTCAGGCAACATGTACAATTGAACATTGGGCGTGCCATTGACAATGCAATCGCCAACATGACCAAGGCGTTTACCAATTTCAGTAAAAGCAGAATCAGGTTCAAAACTGCTCCGAACTCGTAACGCGATTTTATCTTTAACTAGTGGTTGTAATGTGCGGCGATGGAGCACGGGATTGCCAATGCGCGCCAGCTCTTCAGCTTCGGCCAAGCTAAGTTCTTCAATGAGACAAGCTTCATGGATTAAATTGGGATCGGCACTAAAAACACCGGCAACATCGGTCCAGATGTTAACCTCACTCGCTCCAGCCAACTTAGCAATCAGAGTGGCGCTGTAATCACTGCCGTTACGCCCAAGCAGTAAGGTATTACCGTTAATATCGCGGCAAATAAACCCTGTGATGACTCGTTGCGCTCCGAAATGTGGCTCACTAAGCTGAGTTAAATTTTGAGTCGATAGAGCCTCATCAACGATTGGCGTCACCTCACCTTGAGCAATCATAAAATCGCGTGCGTCGAAGGCAATACTTGATCGACCTTGCTGATTCAACAAGGCGCTCAGCAAACGTGATGACCAAACTTCGCCACACGCGACAATCTTGGTTGTATTATCCGTAGGGGACTCAAGCCAGCTTTGTAATTGCCCTAACTCAACATTAAGCAACTGGGTTAGTGATTGCGGTTGCTCTAATAGCTGCGCAATTAAGTTTAATTGATACTGAGCCAGCTGCTGCAGCAATAACGCATAGTCTTGGCTGTCTTGGGCTAATTGATGTAACTTAATCAGTTTATTGGTGGTTTTTCCAGCCGCCGATACCACCACTAGATCAGCTTGATTACTGTGGCTTAACAGCAAATTAGCGACTCTCTGATAACACTTTGGATCGGCCAAACTACTACCGCCAAATTTGTGTAATGCCAACGCTGATTGTGGGAGAGTCATCTAACTTACCTATTTGTTTTAATATGATTAAATACTGGCTAATACACTATCTAAGCTATCTGATAAATCAGCGATTAAATCATCGACTGATTCAAGTCCAACTGATAGGCGGATCAGGTTATCACCGATCCCAGCTTCTTTTCTGGCACTTTCTTCCATGCCAGCATGCGTCATCGTTGCAGGGTGTGCAATTAAGCTTTCAACGCCACCCAAGCTTTCTGCCAAGCAGAACAGCGCAATTTCATCGAGCAATATTTCAACTTGCTCTACCGTGCCAGCCAATTCAAAGCTAAGCATTGCGCCAGATCCTAATTGTTGCTTTTTGGCGAGTTGATATTGAGGGTGACTTTCGAGCCCTGGATAATATACATGTGCTATCGCAGGGTGTTGATTCAAAAACTCAGCGATTTTGGCCGCACTTTCTTGATGCTGTTTCATTCTGACCGATAATGTTCGTAAGCCACGCATCGTTAAGTAGCTATCGAATGCACCACCCGTTAAACCAAGACAGTTAGCCCACCAATCCAAATCAATCCCTAACTGCTGATCTTTGGTGATAATAGCACCAGCAACCACATCACTATGACCATTGATATATTTAGTACATGAATGGATAACAATGTCAGCACCCAGGCTAATTGGTTGCTGTAGTATTGGCGACAGAAACGTATTGTCGACGACGACCAAGGCATTGACTGACTTAGCCAAGACACTAATCGATTCTATATCAACCAACCTTAATAGTGGATTACTCGGCGTTTCAAGCCACACCATTTTAGGTTTCAATGCGATGGCTTTATTTAGAGCCCCTTGATCATTTTGATCGACCACCACCAATTTGAATAAACCTCGGCGAGCTAGGTGATCAAACATCCGATAACTGCCACCGTAGCAATCATGCGGGATCACTAAGGTATCTTGCGGTGAAAGTAATTGAATGACTGTGGTAATTGCAGCAAGTCCAGTGCTGGTCATAACACCATAAGTACCACCTTCTAACTCAGCTAAGGTTTGTGCCAGCTGACTACGGTTAGGATTGCCACGACGAGCATAATCATACTCGCGAGGTTGATTAAACCCCTTAAAAGTATAATTACTCGACAGATATATTGGCGGCACAACTGCCCCATACTGAGTATCGGTATCGATCCCCGTGCGAACAGCAATTGTTTCAGGACTTAATTTTCTCATAATATTTCCAACAATACTTGTACTGACATAAAAGCTAGGCTATAAAGATGTCTAGATGGCTAATTTAGATGATCATTCCGAGGACGTCAAGATGTTTAGACGTCTATTAGGATAATATTTGCATAAGTTATTTGACTGTTGCAGCTTAGGCATTAGAATCTGCAATGTTTTTCAACATAGCCCTTCAAAAAATAAGGTAAATTCATGACAGTCTGGAATGGTGAGTATATCAGTCCCTATGCCGAACATGGCAAAAAGAATGAACAGGTTAAAAAAGTAACCGTATCCGTTCCGCTTAAGTTATTAAAAATATTAACTGACGAGCGAACACGCCGCCAAGTGAATAACTTACGCCATGCCACCAACAGTGAACTGTTATGTGAAGCGTTCTTACATGCTTATACGGGTCAGCCGTTGCCTGAAGATGAAGATTTGACCAAGAGTC
>JABSRS010000403.1 GCA_013214885.1 Gammaproteobacteria bacterium | reverse complement strand
CCGTTGATACGGCTGCGACCATCCACCAATCAGCACCATTTACGGCAAAAGCAGCTAATCCACTTAATACCAGCGGAAAACCATAAGCTAGCGTTTTTTTTGTCAGTAGTAAATTTAAACACATACCAGTCTGGCGCACTTGTATCAGGACTAGTGTAGCTGCGAGTATGGCCGAGGAAATTAAACCACCCCACAATATGGCTGTGATCCCAAAGCCTTGACTTAATAAATACCAAGTAATAAAGGCTTGGATCACGACTTTGCTGGTC
The DNA here is from genome assembly GCA_013214885.1 of Gammaproteobacteria bacterium. Lineage (GTDB taxonomy): Bacteria > Pseudomonadota > Gammaproteobacteria > Enterobacterales > Psychrobiaceae > Psychrobium. The sequence continues at coordinate 2,938 of JABSRS010000403.1, read as the reverse complement.
GTGAGAATAAAAAACAAGCAAGCCTGCTCTTTCATTCTTAACCAAGCTAACGGGAGAGTGATACACCCTTCTAAAGAAAACACCACAACCAGTAATTGAACATCAAACAGCACTATTTCAGCCGTTAAAAATCTAACGATAACTGGAGCAAAAAACAAACCCACTGCCACACTGATCACGCCGATAATCATAGCCAACGTAATAAAATTAGCGATAATCACGTGCTCTTGTTGAGGATTATCATTTAAACCAACAAAGCGATACAAAGCGTCAACCAAACCAAAGCCTACTATTAAAGTGGCAAAATTAGATACGCTTAATAATAATTCTAGCGCTCCATATTGAGCAGGCGTTAAATAAAAGGTCACAATAGGTAGCATCACTAATGATACAGATTTCATTAGTAAAATTCCTAAACCATAATAAACAGCTTGATGGAATACACTGCCCTTAACCATATCATTCCCCTATTTCATAGCTTATTACTGTCAATGAGCATGCTATAAGTCGTATTACCAATCTAACTACTGTCGATTATCCATGTTGTTCAATTATCGATGAAAGTTTAGAGGCTTGTATCTCAGCGCTATATAATTTCTTCACTCGATTATAAGCATTATTTTTAATCGACTGAACTTCAGAAAAAGACAACGCATAAAATTCTATAATTGCATCGGCTAATTTGGCTGGGTTTTTAGGAGGAACTCGTAAGCCTGTAGAGCTGGTAATAAACTCTTTGCACCCCATAAAATGAGTTGTGATGACAGGTAATTTTAAAGCCATGGCTTCTTTAACTACAACAGGTCCAGTATCTCTATCACCATTACTTGCAAGCTCAAATGGTGCAATCATCGCATCATAATTGTGACTATTGGTAATAAACCAAGTAGATTGTTTTGGACCTAAAAAATTAACATACGCTGTTAGTTGATGGTCACGAACATACAGTTGTAAAGCACTTTTTAGTATTCCCTCTCCCACTAAATCTATCACTGGACGCACAGTAGGAGGTAAAAGCTTTAGGGCATGAAGCAAAGTGAATAAACCTTTTGTTTCACACAGTCGCCCAATAAACAGTAATTTGTTTTTTTTGCATTGCAAATTGCGAAAATTTGTTGCTGATATTGCATCAGCATTTGTTTTGGCAAAATTACAACTAAACCTTTCAAGCTCAACCCCACAATAAACCAATGAAACAGTTGCACTTGGTGCTAAACTTTTAAAGTCATCGAGCATGTCTTGGCAAACTGCAATTGCAAAGTCCACCGTATTGAGCTTTAACGTTAAATCTTGGGGAGTTGCATAAACATCATAACCATGACCAACAAATGAAACTGATGCACCACACAATCTAGCCGCAACAATCGCAGTGGCAGCAGCACCTTGAGCAAAGTGTGCGTGAAAATGGGTGCAGTTATTTTTCTTAGCAAAATAAGCAAGCTTCAAAGCATTAGCAATCAAAGATTTAAATGTTAATCCTTGTTGTAGAACACCGAATTTTAGGGCGCTGAATACTCCCCAACCTATATAAAATAACCCTTTAAAAACAAATAATTGTGAATAATCAGATAAAAACAAAGTACGATCTTTGAGTGCTTGATCTTGTTCTTGATACTGACCTTGATGTCGATTAAAGGCAATTGGCTGAACATCATGACCACATCGTTGCATGTTACGCATTTCGGTCCCAACAAAGGTTTCTGATAAAACGGGGTAACTCGCCAACACATAAGCTATCTTTTTCATAACAATTCCTATTAATGTCTTTGTTTACTTAACAACTGTTTATGTTTTACAAAATTGGCATATAAAATGCCTTTTAAACCTTAACTACTAACCGTGTACTGCAAATAAAATGCCACTATGTGCATTAGTTATTAAGGAATGAGGATGATAAAACGACAACAAGCGATTCAAAATATATTTGGTACTGGTCATTTGATTAATCATCATGATGAGATTAGTAAACCAGTAGTATCAATTATTATTCCCACCAAAAATTGTTTATCATTCTTACCATTAGCAATAAAAAGCATTCAAAATCAGAGCGTTGAACCAATAGAGATTATCATCATTGATGATGATTCAACCGACGATTCTTGGAAGTACCTCACTTTGGCAGCGGCATGTGATAAAAGAATACGTCCATTCAAAATAACTAATGGTGGTGTTGCTAAGGCAAGAAATTATGGATTAGATAAAGCTCAAGGACAATATATTGCATTTTTAGATGCCGATGACTATTGGTTACCCCGTAAACTCAATAAGCAATTAGCGTTTCATGAAAAACACTCAGAGGTTACTTTAAGTTTTTGTAATTACGTGCACATTGATGAGAGAAATAAAGCTATTGCTGTTTGTTTTGATTATTGGCCTTTGTTTAATAGGTATATTAATAAATATAAAAAAATTGGTTATCAAATTATTTCAAAACAAGGTGCTGCAATGATTTATGCTGAAAATGTAGTTGGTACCTCTGGCGTATTACTCAATACAAAGGCCATTAGCTCGCAAGTCAAATTTGATGAGGAACTCACATCAGCAGAAGATTGGGATCTTTGGTTAAAGATCGCTTTAACCGGTCCAATCGGGTTCACCACTAGCGTTGATTTAGTCTACTTGATGCGTAAAGATTCAGAGAGTGAAAAAGTAAAAATACGTTTACTGCAAATACAAACAATCATGCAGCGTTACGCTAAGGATATTTTTAACATAAAGCCTCTTGCACTAACACGATGTGCAGCTAGGCTATTAGTTGGCTATGCTGAATACTACAGAAACACCTCATTTAGTCAGCAAAAACCCACGCTGAAATTCATTAATATTCTACAGTCTTGTTGCTGTCACAGTATTGCTTTTTTATTCTCTCCCTCAGTACGGGTTTTAAAAGCTTTATTAAGTGATGTTAAAAACTTAATAACCCCTAATAAGGATTGAA
>JABSRS010000402.1 GCA_013214885.1 Gammaproteobacteria bacterium | reverse complement strand
CAAAACCACCACCCGCTGTCATTTGCCCAGCAACAAATGTGGTTGGTCTGTCAGCTGAGTGAAGATCAGGCAGGTTACACGTTGCCCCTAAGCTTTACTTTGCAGGGTGTATTGAATGTTGAACGTTTGACGGCATCGATTAACGCGTTAGTTGAGTGTCATGAAGTGTTACGCAGCTCGTATGTGCAAGATGAACACGATGACGTTTTTGTACAAATCAATCAGACACCTGAGAAGATATTGGAGTTCCTTGACTTAACGGCACTCGATAGTGCCAGTCAACAGCAACGCCTGCAGACCTTGGCGAGTGAACAAAATTCGACCATCGCCTTAAAGGATCACTTGATGATGAAGGCCTTATTGGTGAAAACGGCTGAAGATCAGCACGTGCTATTAATGACCTTTCATCACATTGCGACTGATGGTTGGTCAATGGGGATTATCAGCGACTTTTTATCGGCCGCTTATGGGGAAGGCTCACTGCCTATGGCAGCACCGGCCTTACAATATGTCGACTTTACCCAGTGGCAGCGCCAACATTGGCAGAGTAATGATGTCGCTGAAAAACTCAGTGATTACTGGCGCATCACACTGGATGATTTGCCGTTATTGCATAGTCTTGCGCTGGATAAAACACGCCCGGCAGTGCCGACTTATCAAGCGCACTTGTCCAGCCTAATGCTGGATGGTGAGTTAACCCAGCGCCTTAATACCTTTGCTAAAGCGCATAACATCACGCCGTTTGTCTTGATCCAAAGTCTGTTTAGCCTGACTTTGGCGCAGTTTAGCGCTGAAACCGATATTGTGATGGGGTGTCCGGTGGCTAACCGAACGGTACCGGAAGTAGAGGGGATGATAGGTTACTTTGTTAACAGTATTGTGCTGCGGAGCCAGGTTGACTGGTCGTTGAGTGTTAGTCAGTGGCTAAAGCAGCAACACCAACAGATTATAGCAGCCTTTGAACACCAGGAATTGCCGTTTGAGCGGGTGGTCGAGGAGATAAATCCAGAGCGAGGGGTCAGTCATCATCCGTTATTTCAAATTATGTTTAACTACTTAGGGCGTCAGGTTGCGAAGGATGAGATTGAGTTAACGGGGATTGAGGCAACGCCGTTTCAGGGAGGTGAGGGGTATGCCAAGTTTGATTTAACGTTAACAGCGGTGGAAACTGAGCAAGGAAGTTTAGAGTTATTATTAGATTATAGTGCTGATATTTTTGTTGAGGCGACGGCTGAGCGGTTGCTCCAACAAATTCAGTGGTTTGCTTTGCAGCTGTTAGTGGGCAGTGACCAGATGTTAAGTGATTTGGAGTCGGTACCCCCAACAGTACGCAAGGAGCTGTGTACGACTATTGGTCAGGGGAGAACGGTGGAGGCCGAGCCGTTCTTTTTCCCTGAGCGCATGGCGCGCCTAGCTGCAGAAGTACCAATGCAGCTAGCAATCCATGATGAAGAAAACACCTCATTGAGTTTTGGCGAACTTGATCAGCAAGCAAATACCTTAGGGGCACTTTTACAAGCCCGAGGAGTGATGCCCGGAGATAAGGTGGCCTTTTTACTGCCACGCAATGTGTCAATTGTTCTGGCCATTTTAGCTATCCATAAAGTCGGTGCGGCTTATATACCGCTAGATAGCAGTTATCCGAGTGAACGAGTTGCCAATATCTGCGCGCAAGCGGGAGTAAAGGTGATACTCAGTGCCGCGGGCTTAGGGGATAAATTTACCTTTGTTGACACTGTGTTGGATATTTCGTCGCAGGATTTAACCGTAGAACAGGCGCTGCAGCGAGTCATTCTGACCGCTGATATGCCCGCTTATGTGCTCTTTACCTCAGGCTCGACCGGAGAGCCAAAAGGAGTGGTGGTCAGTCATGCTAATTTAGCTCACCTTATTCAAACAAATAATGAGTCGATTTTTAAAATTTGTGCTTTAAAATCGATACGTTGGGGCTGGCGTACTCCCCTTGTATTTGATGCTTCATTATTAGGGATTATAACCTTAGCAACCGGTGGCGAGGTCTATATCGCGGATGAAGAAACCCGTCAGGATCCTCTAGCCTTTAGCCATTTTATTGCCCGCCACCAGATCAACTTTACCTGTGGAACTCCCTCTTTTATAGGGCAAATGATCGATGGTTGGAATGATAATATTGCTTTGCCATTTCTAGCTATAGGTGGTGAAGCAACGTCACCTGGGCTGTGGAGCAAGCTACTTGCTATTACAGAAAAAAATCAGGTTAAAGCATTTAACCTATATGGCCCTACTGAATGTACTTTACAGTGTAGCTATGCTGAAATCACCGAAGGTAGGCCACACATTGGACAGCCGTTTGATAATACCCAATTATATGTACTTGATCAGCAGCAACGTTTGTTACCAATGGGTGCCAAAGGAGAACTTTATATCGCGGGTGATGGCGTTGCCTTGGGGTATTTAGGCAAGGAAGAGTTAACGGCTACTCAATTTTTAGCGAACCCTTTTGGTGTGGGTAAATTATACCGTACTGGTGATTTTGTTCGTTGGGAGCAGCATCATCAATTGGCGTATTTTTCCCGCCTTGATGATCAGGTTAAATTACGTGGTTACCGCATTGAGTTGGGCGAAATTGAGCATGCACTTGGCCGTTCGACCTTGGTGAAACAAGTGGTAGTGGCCATTAAAGCGCAACATTTAGTGGCGTATTATGTGCTGGACTCTGATGTTATAGAAGCGAGCGATGTCACCGAACAAGCACTACGTGAGCATGCAGAGCAGACACTCCCCAGTTATATGGTGCCACAATTTTTTATCGCGCTTGAGGCTATTCCTTACAGCGTTAGTGGTAAGGTCAATAAAAAAGCCTTGCTGGCACCTGACTTTTCTCAGGTGACCAAGGGTTATCAGGCACCGGACACTGACATCGAGCGTCAAATACAAAGTATCTGGGCTGAAGTTCTGGCACTGCCGAAAGAGACAATCGGTGTCACCGCCAATTTTTTTGCTTTGGGAGGTCATTCACTAACGGCAACTAAAGTGGTGGCTCAGTTAAGCCAGCAGTTTAAATGTCGAGTGCGCGTGTCAGAAATTTTTAGCCATCCAACTATTCGTGGTTTGTCGGCTGTTATTGCTGAGCATCTGGTGGGGCGGGTCGAAGAGAGTCGTATGGCGGTAGTGGCTCGCCAAAACCACCACCCGCTGTCATTTGCCCAGCAACAAATGTGGTTGGTCTGTCAGCTGAGTGAAGATCAGGCAGGTTA
>JABSRS010000401.1 GCA_013214885.1 Gammaproteobacteria bacterium | reverse complement strand
AGTGCGCAGTGATCTATCACAGCGTGATTCGATCAGCGATCTCAAGGAGCTTATTGTCAATCCCGGCAGCGATCGCCCTATCACCCTGGCTAGTGTCAGTGAGATTATAGAAACGGTTGGACCCGCGCAAATCAACCGGGTCAATCAACAACGGGTTGCCATTATCAGCGCCAATATTACTTCTGGCGATCAAAATAAAGCAGTTGCCGATGCCAAAGCTTTAATTAATCAACTTAATTTGCCTTTTTCGGTGATTGCTAGTTTTGGTGGCCAAAGTGAAGAAATGGAGCAATCATTTAATTCGATGATGATGGCATTAGCACTGGCAATCTTCTTGGTTTATCTGGTGATGGCTTCACAATTTGAATCGCTACTTCACCCATTATTAATTCTATTTAGTGTGCCCTTAGCAGCAGTAGGTTCAATTTACGGCCTGTTCATTACTGGCACCAATATCAGTGTTATCGTCTTTATTGGCCTGATCATGTTAGCGGGTATTGTGGTTAACAATGCCATTGTGCTGGTTGACCGGATCAATCAATTGCGTCAACAAGGGATTGAGAAAACCCAAGCAATTACTGAGGCGGCCATTTCTCGCTTACGTCCGATTATTATGACCACCTTAACGACCACGCTAGGGTTAGTCCCAATGGCTATTGGTTTAGGTGAAGGGGCAGAATTACGAGCACCAATGGCCATTACCGTGATCAGTGGTTTATTGTGTTCGACATTCCTAACTTTAATCGTGCTGCCCGTGTTATATCAACTATTTGATAACAAAAGATTTGTGCCCGCAGCCCAAACTTCTCAACTAGATATTGAAGTAAATGATAGTGCGGAGGCTCCTAATGCCTAAGAATTCATTCAATTTAACTAAGCTAGCGCTTAAAAAACCAGTCACTACCATGATGCTTTGTCTGACCATGATCTTAACTGGCGTTGCAGCAACCCAGCTATTGCCATTGGAAAAATGGCCAGGCATCGATATCCCAGAAATGATGATTAGTGCCCCCTATCAGGCTTCAACCCCAGCAGAAGTTGAGCGGTTAATAACCAAGCCGCTCGAAGAAGCACTCTCTACCATGGGTGGCATTAAACAACTTCGCTCGAACTCTAACGAGCACGGTGCCGAAATTGGGCTTGAAATTGAGTGGGAAAGTAACCTTGCTGGCAAAGCAATTGAAGCCCGTGAAAAAATAGACGCGATTAGACATTTATTACCTGAAGATTTACAGCGGGTGTTTGTTTATCAGTTTTCTACCGCAGATATGCCAGTATTAACATTGAGGCTATCAAGTAAGCGTGAACTGAAAAATAGCTATCAATTACTTAATAACTACCTTAAAAAACCATTAGAAAGATTAAATGGCGTCTCCAAAGTAGAGCTTTACGGGGTTGAACCAAGGCAAATATCGATTCGTTTACTCAGCGACAGAGTGGCCAGTCATCAGGTTAATGTCCAGCAGTTAACAGCCATGTTGCAACAACATAATTTCACCATCAATGCTGGCTCACTGAAATCTGACAATAACACCATCAGGATCAGTCCCCAAGGTGAGTTTAGAAGCCTTAGTGACATCAAGAAACTCAAAGTTAAAGAAAATGTTTACCTTGGCGATGTCGCCGCGGTTATATTTGAGCAACCCGAAATGCGCGATGGTCGTCATCTCGATCGTACATACGCTATTGGGGTTAATGTCTTTAAAGAGTCAGGTGCCAACTTAGTTGAAGTTGCTGGCAGGGTGGTAAATCTAGTCGATGAAATTGCATTAAGTCCGCAATTTAATGGCGTAAATATCTTTATGATGGAAGATCAGGCTAAAGGCGTTACCGATTCTTTAGCCGATTTACTAACCGCAGGTGCGATTGGTGCCCTGCTCTCTTTTGGCGTGTTGTTCTTATTTATTAGAAATACCTCTGCAACCCTACTAATTGTCGCTTCTGTCCCGTTCTCTATTTGTATCACGTTAGCGGTAATGTACTTGCTTGGCTATTCGTTAAATGTTTTATCGATGATGGGTTTGTTATTGGCCGTAGGGATGTTGGTTGATAATTCGGTGGTGATCACCGAGTCTATTTCAGCCCAATACCAAGAAACCCCACAGCAAGATAAAATTAAAAACATTTTACAAGGGGTGGATAAGGTATCCCTTGCTGTTATGACTGGTACCCTAACCACCATGATCGTTTTTCTTCCGAATATTATCGGTGCAAAAGTCCAATTAACGGTGTTTTTAGAACACGTTGCCATTGCAATTTGTATTTCATTGGCGGCCTCTCTTTTTATCGCCAAGACCTTGCTGCCATTGTTATTGAGTCGAATGCCGTTGGCAAACCTGGCCAGTAAGCGCCAAAATAACGCCAAACCTAGCAAGTTAACTCGGTACTACAAAACAAGCCTAAGCTGGGTGCTTAGTCATGCTAAAACCACCGGATTGATTGCTTTTTTAATTTTAGCCAGTATCGCAATTCCAATGCAGCAAGTTACTTCGGATAATAATAGCAATGAAGATGGCACACGTTTATTCATGCGCTATCACGTCGAGGGGCAATTTCCCGTTGAACACGTTGAAGCGATGGTTAACCGGATGGAAGAATATCTTTACCAGCATCAAGACGAGTTCTACATTGATTCTGTGTATAGCTATTACAGTGGTGAACGGGCATCTTCAACGCTGTTATTACGTGAAGACCGTGATATATCGATGACCGAGCTAAAAGAGCGGATCAGAAAAGATCTGCCACAGTTTTCATCAGCTAAGCCAGACTTTGGCTGGCAAAGTGCCAAAAGTGGTGGCGTTAGCTTAACCTTGTATGGCGCATCAACCGATCAATTAATTAAGCTATCAAACCAAATCGTGCCTGTGTTATCCCATATCGACGGTTTGACCGATGTCCGCAGCGATCTCTCCGCAGAACAGCAAGAAATGGTGTTAATCATTGACCGATTAAAGGCCAGTCAAATAGGGATGAGTTCGCAACAAGTCGCGCGCATTGTTGGCACGGCGCTGCGCGGACTTGAGTTAAGAAGTTTTCGTCACGATCCTAATGGTGAAGTTAAAATTCGTCTCCTTTACGATGACAAACTTAAATATTCGTTAGATGAATTAAAGCGGTTGCCGATTACTCAAATCGATTCTCAAATCATTACCCTTGAAACATTAGCCCGCTTTGAAATCAGACCTAGATTGAGCTCGATCTATCGTGAAACCCGCCAGACAGCACTACCAATCGGCGCCAACTTA
>JABSRS010000400.1 GCA_013214885.1 Gammaproteobacteria bacterium | reverse complement strand
AGAACATGCAAGTCGAAATTAAAGGTGAAGTCAGATTCCCAGGCACTTACACCATTAAAAATGGCGAAACCATGATGGCGGTTGTTGCCCGTGCTGGCGGCTTTACTTCTAATGCTTTTATCAAAGGGGCAGTGTTTACCCGCGAGTCGGTTAAGCAACAAGAAAAACAACAAATATTAACCATGGCAAATCAATTAAGACGTGATATCGCTACCAGAGGATTATCTCAAGAAGGCAACTTTGTTAACTTTGACGATGCCTCTAAAATGCTCCAAGAGCTTGAGCAGTTGCAATCAGTTGGTCGCATGGTGATTAACCTTGCTAAGCTGCAAAGCAATTTCCAACACACTTATCAAAACAACGAGCAAGCCAGTAGCCAATCACAATCAGGCTTACGCCTTGACGATGGCGACAAACTTTATGTACCGTCTCAACAACAGATAGTCACTGTAGTCGGTGAAATTCAGCATGCCTCAAGTCACTTCCATGATCAGACCATCGACATCACTGGTTATTTAACATTGGCGGGTGGCATTAAGCAACGTGCCAATGAGGATAGTATCTATATTGTGCGTGCCGACGGTTCAGTTGTGCTGCCACAACAAAGCTTTTGGTTTGGTCAGCATAGTCAAATAGAGCCAGGTGATACCATTGTGGTGCCATTAGATACCGAATATAAAGACAACTTAACGCTATGGTCACAAATAACAGGTATTCTCTACAACACTGCAATTGCACTGGCTGCTGTTAACGGTTTATAGCACCTGAATACTAATAGTTTTCATTTAGTTTAAGTGGTTAAAATAGCAACTACTTAAGCTATTTATCTAGTTAATTATATGTTAAATTGCAGCACTCTTTATTTTGTATGTAAAATACAGTCAAAATTAAGAAATGCTTAATTAAGTCACGGATTGCAAGAGCATAAAACAGGCAAACAAGGATGCACAGTCAACACTTATCCTTTCAGCCTCTCTTTAGTTTCTAATCAACGACTTAACTTATTTAATATAAAAAGTAATTTAACAAATAAGAGCATTCACAAATAATATACGAAATGGCCAATGGGGAGCATCCACCCTAGGGCGGTAGCGTACCAAAAACGTTATTTTTATCAATTTCATCGTCAAAATACTCATGGAGAACTAGTTGTTGTGTTGCAAATGCAGTTAAACAAATTCAAAGCACTTATCTCAATCGCACTGATTGTAAGTGGCTTAAGCTTGGCAAGTGCCACAGCTAGTGCGATCACCCCGTCACCGGCGATGATTGAACAATTTAAACAAATGCCAAAGGCAGAACAACAACGCCTAATGAAGCAATATGGTATTTCTCCACAAAGTATCGCAGGCTCTGGGGCTAGCACTCAACAGATTTCAACACCGGTACTAGTTCACCAACGTGATAAGAAAAAACAACAGCAAATAGAAAATCAAGCGATAAAAGCTGCAGCACCACGGTTAGCTAAAAAATTAAAACCATACGGCTATGACATGTTTGCAGGTGAACCAACCACCTTCGCCCCTGTTAGTGATATTCCAATCCCGACCAATTACCTATTGGGTCCTGGGGACACCATAAATATTCAAATTTATGGTAAAGACAATCAACAATACAGCCTAGTAGTCGCCCGCAATGGTAATATCCAAATGCCAGATATGGGGCCAATCAGCATATTAGGTCTGACCTTCGATCAAATCCAACAGCAACTAACCAAAAAAATCCAAGAGCAATATATTGGCGTTGAATCAAGTATTAGTCTTGGTGAGTTACGATCAATTAGAATTATCATTGCTGGTGAAGCATATCGCCCTGGCTCTTATACAGTTAGCTCGCTATCAACCATTACCCAAGCACTATTTGTGTCTGGTGGTATTAGTGGTATTGGTTCATTACGTAACATTCAGTTGAAACGCGCTGGTAACTTAGTCGGCAGTTTCGACTTGTACGACTTATTAATGAAAGGTGATGCCTCGGGCGATCACCGCCTGCAATCTGGTGACGTAATATTTATCCCAACAGTCGGTGCCACAGTCGGGATTAAAGGCGAAGTTCGCCGCCCAGCTATTTACGAATTAAAAGGCGGAGAAACTGTTGCTCAGTTAATCAAGCTAGCAGCAGGGCTTAAGTCAAATTCATACCCTAAAGCAAGTTTACTCCAAACCTTCGACGTTAGTCACTTACCTGCCTTACTTACTATTGATTTAACAACCGCGCAGGGTAAAGCCCAGCGATTAAAAGATGGTGATGTCCTTAATGTGCAATCAACCACCGGCATAGTTAAAAATCAAATCCAATTAACAGGTGCTGTAACTCGCCCCGGTTTTTATCAATGGCGTCAAGGGCTACGAATTAGTGATTTAATTCAATCACGCTGGACCGATCTCAAAGAAAGCGTTGATTTGAGGTATGCATTAATTGTACGTGAAATAAACAATCAAGGTGATATCAAGGTTATTCAATTTAGCTTAAATAGCATTTTTGAAAATCGCAACAGTGTCGATAACTACGAGCTTAACCCCCGGGATAAATTGCTAATCCTGTCGCATAAAAAATCACGAAGTGGGCTAATCGCAGGTGTTGTTGCTCAGTTGAAAAGACAAGTAACCATCGATACTGTGACGAATACCGCAACAGTGACTGGTCAAGTTCGTTTCCCTGGTGAGTATCCGATTGAAAATATCACCAACATTAAACAATTAATCATTGCTGCTGGCGGCTTGACTGAAAGTGCGTACACCGCACAGGCCGAGCTTACGAGCATGGAGATTGATGATATTGAAGGGGCCAGCGTTGTCCATCATATAGTAAATATCCAAGCTGCGATGGACGGTGTTGAAGATGAAAACCGTTTTGTGGTTAGTAAAGATCATTTACATGTGTTAAAAATTCCAAATTGGCAAGAAAGCATCCGAGTTACTCTAAAAGGTGAGGTTAGATTCCCTGGTGTTTACTCGGTGCGTAATGGTGAAGATCTTGATAGCGTGATTAACCGCGCTGGCGGTTATACCAATGATGCATTCTTAGCGGGTGCGGTATTTACTAGGGTCTCGGTAAAACAACAAGAAATCCGTCAAATTCGAAAACTTGCAGATAGATTACGATTAGACATCGCATCCAAAGGCTTAAGTGGCCAAACAAACGCAATGCCGTGTGCTGAAACATCACAAAGGCTTAAAGAACTAGAAAACCTGAAAGCCGTGGGGCGAATGGTTATTACAGTAGAAAATCACATTGATGTAGTTAATGAAAGTA
>JABSRS010000399.1 GCA_013214885.1 Gammaproteobacteria bacterium | reverse complement strand
ACCAGTGCCATCAATCGAATTGAACTGCAAAAGCTGATGGAAATTGAACTGGAACAGCACCCTGGTTTATTACTTAATTTCTCGCAACCGATAGCGACCCGAGTCGATGAACTGCTCTCTGGAGTTAAAGCGCAATTAGCGATTAAACTATTTGGTCCTGATCTCGATGTCTTAGCGGCAAAAGGCCAAGAAATTGAAGCGGCAATCAAACAAGTTGACGGCGCAAGAGATGTCGCGATGGAACAGATTATTGGCGAGGCCCAATTGGTGATTAAGCCAAAACGTCAGCAATTATCACGTTTTGGCCTGTCAGTTGGCGATGTGATGGACGTTGTTAAGAACGGTATTGGCGGTGTTAGCGCTGGCCAAATTATTAATGGGAACGAACGTTACGATATTTATGTTCGCTTGGCGTTGCAAAGCCGTAACAATAAAGAGGCAATTAGCGAACTCAGATTGCAATCACCAACAGGTGCATGGGTCCGTTTGGGCGATGTTGCAACTATTGAGTTTGAAGCGGGACCTCCGCAGGTTCGCCGCGATGATGTTCAGCGCCGCGTCGTTATTCAAGCCAATGTTCAGGGTCGTGACATGGGCAGTGTAGTGAGTGATATCCGCAGTGCGATTAACAATCAAGTTGAATTACCACCAGGTTACTCAGTCGCCATTGGCGGGCAATTTGAAAATCAACAACGCGCGCAGGCACGATTAGCAATTGTGTTACCAGTGTCTTTGGGCTTAATCGCGTTGTTACTGTATTTTGCATTTGGCTCAGTCGGGCAAGCGATGCTAATTCTGGTTAACGTACCTTTAGCGATTATTGGCGGGGTATTCTCATTATATATTTCGCAGCAATACTTGTCGGTGCCAAGCTCGGTTGGTTTCATTACGCTATTTGGGGTTGCTGTGCTCAACGGCGTAGTGATGGTTGAAAGCATTAATCAACGCGTCAAAGACGGCCTCGAAACCAACAGCGCGGTGTTTGATGGTGCAATATCACGGCTGCGCCCAGTCCTAATGACTGCCATTACCTCGGCACTTGGTTTAATCCCTATACTGATGTCTAACGGTGTTGGTTCAGAGATTCAGCGGCCTTTAGCCACCGTCATTGTTGGCGGATTAATTACCGCCACCTTGCTAACTTTGTTTGTATTACCGGTGCTTTATCGCTGGTTTTCAACCCAGAAAATAGTGCAATTACAAAGCGAGTAAATCGCTAATTTGACCCACCACCACGGTCATTAATGGCTGTGGTGGTTGCTGACCTATCGATCCCATTTTTTAATGTCATTAATCATTGCATATAGTTGTAGAATAAGAGAATTAACAAACAAAGGTCTAACTATCATATATTTGATTTATATTAAGAAATCATAGTAAATAAACTAACGCCATTGTTTGATAAACAATCCAAGTGTTGTAATGTTAGCCAACACTAGAAACAAGGTAGTTTAGTATGGCAACGGAATATGCAGAACGATTTCACTTTATTGAGGTTATGCTGACTTGGCAGGGACGAGTTAATTCGACCCATTTAACCAAGCATTTTTCATTATCCCGCCCCTCAGCGAGCAAAACGTTTAGCAAATATCTGGCACAACATCCAAACAGCATTGTCTATCGTGATGACATTAAAGTGTTTGTCGCAACGGCTCAATATTATCCTCATTATTCTAATCAAGAATTTAGTCAATACCAGGCAATTGTTAACAGTGACACGAAAAATTCGTTTAGCCACGTTAGTGAAATATCTATTCCGACCAGAAACCCGCAACCCAAATTGGCAAGGCCGATTCTCAGAGCAATTGAAGACAAACTAGCTATTGATATCGGCTACACCTCTTTAACCAGTCCTGAGTATAAAGACCGAATTAACGAACCCCACAGTTTAGTGTTTGATGGACTACGCTGGCACGTACGCGCATTTTGTCGCAAAAATATGGCGTTTCGTGATTTTGTTCTTTCACGATTTAACGGCGAAGTTATTAATGAGGGCAAAGCGCAAAGTAATGCAGATGATGATTTGTGGTGGCACCAAATTATCGAACTAGAAATACAGCCTGATCAACGGCTAACAACTGCGCAGCAACAAGTAATCAGTGACGACTACCAAATGGTTGGCAACAAACTTCTGATTAAATCACGCGCGGCCCTCATTAGTTATTTACTGCAACGCCTGCATATCAGCACTGAAGATCCCGATCCCTGCAAACAACAAATTACCCTGACGCCACAATCTAAAAAATTAATTAAACCATATCGCTATGACCTGTAAACAAACGAACATGTTAATAAGTTAACGCGTTGCTTAGTTGTTAGCATCCTGTTTTAATCAAATCGTAGTTAATTTAGCCAAATAAAGGATGGTTGAGTGGAACAACTTACTGACTTGAAAGCAATATTACATTCAAAACGTGCCAATATTTATTACTTAGATAAATGCCGAGTAATGCAAAAAGACGGTCGAGTGCTTTACTTTACCGAAGCTAAAAAACAAAACCAATATTGGAATATTCCCATCGCCAACACTACTTGTCTATTATTAGGCACAAGTACCTCGATCACTCAAGCCGCTATGCGAATGCTCGCACAGGCTGGTGTATTGGTCGGTTTTTGTGGTGGTGGCGGTACGCCTTTATTAATGGCTAATGAAATTGAATGGCTCAGCCCACAAAGTGAATATCGCCCAACCGAATATGTCCAGGGTTGGATGAGTTTTTGGTTTGATGAGAGCAAACGCTTCCAAGCTGCGGCAGCATTCCAAATTGCGCGAATTAACTACATGGAAACGATTTGGGCTAAAGACAAAGATTTAAAAGGTGAAGGTTTTTCAACTGATAACACTCAATTACAGAGTTTTCTAACCGAGGCAAAAGCTAATATTTCGCGTGCCACCAAAGTCACCGAACTATTGCCGATTGAAGCCGTATTAACTAAGCGGCTCTATAAATTTGCTGCCAACACCACCAAACATGGTGATTTTAAACGCGAGCGCGGCGAAAGCGGAATGGTGGTCGATAACGCCAATGCCTTTTTAAACCATGGCAACTATCTAGCCTATGGGCTCGCTGCAACCACCTTATGGGTGCTGGGCATTCCTCACGGTTTTGCAGTAATGCACGGAAAAACCCGCCGCGGTGCTTTGGTGTTCGACATTGCCGATTTAATCAAAGATACCCTCATCCTGCCTTGGGCATTTATTTGCGCTAAAGAGGGCGCAACAGAACAAGAGTTTCGCCAGCAATGCCTACTTGCCTTTACCCAACATAGCGCCCTTGA
>JABSRS010000039.1 GCA_013214885.1 Gammaproteobacteria bacterium | reverse complement strand
AACGTAAAGTTACCAAGTTCAGGGATCATCTTACTACCTCAAATAATTCTAAATTCTTTTCTAATTGGCGCATTAGTAGCCGCCTTTCTTGCCAACACCCAGGTAAGTTAAATCCCAAGTAATAATAAAAGGGGTACACCATTTTTTAGGCGCTGTTTCTTTGTCCATATGCAACATTAAGTTCGGCGCTTTTACCCGATACTTAATATTATATTTACCAACACCGTTTAACTTGAGTTTGCTCAGTCATTGGCATCATCATGGCTTTGGCCATTTTAGTGGTCAACACTGGCTGAATATAAGCACCATGAAATGACATTCCAAAATGCTGTTGCCGCTCAAGCTGGGTTAGACCCGCAGCTTGAACATTAGTTGTAATTAATATTGAACAATATGCTAACAAAAAAACTTTGATTAGCTTTGCTACATGATACCGCATTCGAACTCCTATCAACACTTGATAATCTGAAAAATAAACGATTAAACGCCAAATAGTGCTGGCCACCAACACAGTCCAACAAAAACACTGCCAGCTAAACCGAATAGCATTGGTAGAGCACGATTGACAGGACGTAGACCCTGTTGTTCCAATATTTTCCAGCCCAATCTTAAACTCCACAATATACTTATGATGAACAAGGCTAGTTTAACCAATAAGATATAACCATCACTCATTCCTGCGATAGCAAACCACTCAAATAACTTCCCGCCCAATCCTAATAATAATGACACCATAGCTACTGGCATATATTGATAGGCTAATTCGATATAACGTGCGCGATAACTCTTATGTGAGCCTTTAGATCCTGCTGTCATTGCGGCTAAAGCATTGATCGAGCCAAGGATCACACTAAACACCACCATTACTAGCGTCATAAAGCCAATAATGCTAAAAAAGTCGAGCCAGTTAAATACTTCTCGCCGCTCTGGATGAACACTCATTAACCACCAAGGGCCACTTTCACCAATCCAATACCAGCCCTGATCAATCATCCACTCACCAAGTTTTTGGCGCATCGCATGGTATTGCGGCAACACTAACCACAAGAAACCACCGAGCGCAGAACCTACTCCTAACAGGAAGAACCAGACTTCAGCGGCATTACCATTATGTTGACCAATTTTTTCAACTTCTTCACCAGGCTTACGCCAACGCACCATCATGCTATTTTTAGCATCGGGAACCACACATCTAAAACATTCAATACAATGGCGAGATTCTTGTTTCTGGCGTAAATCAATCATCGTTGGGCAAAAACCATTTTCGGCGTATTGATCACCACCCATTTTTGGTTTTTTCGAAATAAATTGGACCATCCCAAGTCGCGAGAATAGTCCAAGCAACAGCCCAATCGGACACATGTGCCGACACCAAGCACGCTGACTCTTACCCCAAATGTAACCGACGATAATTGCAACTAACATGACACCACCGAACACTTCGGCTAAGGCTTCAGGGTGATCTCGCACGCCAACCGTCTGACCTAAAAAGGTAATTATCAGAAAGCTGACTATCGGAGTGCCTTCCCAGCGAATGAATGCAGGAATCTTGCGACCTAAGCCGCGATTATTAGCCCATTCACTAGCAGCCCCCATCGGACAAAGCACGCCACACCATGAACGACCGGTAAAGACTACCGACAAAAATACTAATGGAAACCACAGTCCCCACATCAAATAGTTAGTGAACAAGGTAAAATTGGTTAACGGCGTATCTTGCTCTAAAGGTTCAGCTAAAAATAATGGCACAAACAGCAACACCATAAACACCCAGAACATCACAAAATGAACCCATTTCAAATGATCTTTGTGCTGAACAAAAAATCGTTCAACCCCAACAAGCCGATGTTTGCTATGTTCTGACGGATCAACTATCTCAACGATCGGGATTTGTTGTGATGGGTGTTTCGATGCATTACTCAAGACAGTACTCAGCTAATGATGAAATATTATAATTGCGGCTATTGTCCACGAATGAAAAATCGTAATATTGATAAATATCAATATTGACGAACTATCTGGTCAGAAAATAATGTTTTTATGTTAAATCATATGGTTCCAGCAATTCTTAAAATCGAGAACCCGTCTCATAAATAGTAATGTTTGATACCGTTCAGCTAAAGCCGAAACTCTTGCTACAACTGCTTTTCGGATGGCATTAATAGGCCCACCATCTAAGCCAATGGTATTAGTTCCATTAATATAGTGAAATTATATTAAGGCCCAGTCAGTTTAAAAAAAATCATTGTCACAAGCACTTACTACAATCAACATTAGTTCGCTTAAAGGAAACGGGTATAAAATTATCCCTCGATGATTTTGGTACGGGTTTCTCATCATTGAGCTATTTACAGCAATATCCGCTTGATGTCCTAAAAATCGATCGCGCTTTCGTGAAGAAAATGTCTGACAAATCTGACACTAAGATGATCGTAAAAGCGATAATATCGATGGCTAAAACGATGAATTTAAAAGTAGTAGCTGGAGGGGGCGATACTTTAGAACAAGTGGCGACATTACAAAAGTATCAATGCACATTTTCCAAGGTGTCTTTTATTCTAAGCCTCTACAAGAGCTTGCATTAAGAGATTTCATTCAGAAAGTAAGTTGCGCTAGCGCAAAAAATGATTCGATTTCACTACCACAGATAATATTTTAACGTACAATCGCCCTCATAAATTGATTTGGTACGTGGCCTCCTGAGTTGTTCCATATTTATCATTAGATATGGAACAAACAAAGATCGGGGCGGTCGTAAGCCATTAAATATTGAGTCCAACTCAATATCACACAACGTGAAATGGCTATTGCTAAGTTATCACGTGTTAATTAACAAACTTGAGGTATAGAAAGTCAATGATGACAACAAATCTTTGGATTGCCATCGCGGCTATACTTGCTGTTGCCTTTGTCGTTTTGTGGTGGCCTTATCTGCGCAATTCAAAATTACAAGCCAACGAAGTAAACAGTCGTTCACAAGCAAATACAGAAAGCTATCAACAATCATTATTAAAATTACAGCAGCAGCGTGATGATAAACAAATCACCCAAGCAGATTTCGATACGTTGAGCACCGAACTTGGCCGAAAGTTACTTCAAGATGAAGCCAGTCAAGAAATACAACTGTCGGTTGGTAAACGCACCATTGCGTGGCCAATTATAGCAAGTCTATTAACCGTCACGTTGACGATACCTCTATATCTTAAACTGGGAGCCAGCGACCAATTAGATGCTCCAGTACAGGCAGCAAACGATGATCCCCATGCTAATTTAACTCAAGAGCAACAACTTGAGATGGTGTTACAGCAGATGGAGCAACAAGTTGCACAAAATCCAACTGATAGCCAATCGTTATTTAGATTAGCCCACGCATACACATCAGCTGGTAAATTTGACCAAGCAATTACCGCATTTAAGCAATTAGTCGAGCTTGAAGGTGAGCATGCTGAGTTTATTGGTCCACAAGCCCAGGCTCTTTATTACAAGAACCAACAACAAATGACGCCAGAAGTTATCGCATTAATTGATCGGGCGCTAAAACTAGATCCTGAAGATACCTCAACATTGGTGCTGCTAGGGATGGATAATTTTGTCAACTCGAATTACGCCGATGCCATTACTACTTGGCAACGGGTATTAAACTCAAACCGCCCAGGCATCGATCGTCTTGCCCTAGAAAATGCAATAGGCGAAGCGAAACAACGCTTAACCCTAACTGGTGAAGAGTTACCAAACATGCCTGCGGCACCAGTCACTGCGAGTTTAAAAGTCAAAGTTGATATAAGTGACGAGTTAAAAGGTCAATTCACCAAGGATCAAATTGTATTTATCTATGCCATCCCAGTCGAGGGCTCAAGAATGCCATTGGCGGCGGTAAAGATTACAGCGGGTGAGTTACCAACTCAGGTTATTTTAGATGATTCAATGGCAATGACCCCTGCGGCTAAAATCAGTGATTACCAAAATGTTAAGCTATTTGCGATAATTTCAAAATCGGGAACTCCAGGAATTAAACCCGGTGATTTACAAGGTTTTGTTGAGAGTGCTAGCCTAGATAGTGAGCATCCTTATTTACTAACAATTGATTCTATTGCTAAATAACTAAATAACTAAATAATTCTTACTAACTTATTGTAACGCCAGTAGATTATTCTATTGGCGTTTTTATTGCGTAGTTTTAATCTACAAGTGGAATTTTAATGAAAGCTGTATCTTTTGTTAGCCTTATTCTCATCATATTTTTTCTAAAATAGCCTTTGCTGACAAAGACCATTGAAACTGGGGCCCTTTAAATAGTGGAGCGATTGCTCCGCGTAGCCAAATTTATCCAGACACTACTGTGAACGAATTAAACCTCGATATAATAATGGATGCTACGGCAGGTATGCCAATGGTCAGGTTTCTCAAAAGTTCATGCATCCGATGGTGACTACGGCGAGGCTGTGAAAGCGCTTGAGCGTTCAACCAAGCAGTTGGTGCGCGAAATCAGAATAGGTGGAGCTTTCACTTAGGATAAATACTGTTTTAAAATAATTAGTTACAGCTTAACGAGGCCGACTTTATAGTTTCACCAATCCTTCATCCCCTACCTCAATGACCTAAATCAATTACAAGCTCAAAACCTCGCTACAAACGTAGTTTGATATGCTATATTGGCGCTCAAATCAATTGCAATCTTGCATTAAAGGCATTCAATATCCAATGAGCAGCTCGCTATTATCAGCCAACAAACTCACCTGTATTCGCGAAGAGCGAATATTATTTGATGAGCTCAGCTTTGATATTAATCCAGGCGATCTGATCCAAATTGAAGGCCCTAATGGCGCAGGTAAAACCAGCTTATTACGGATCCTCGCAGGTTTATCTCGACCATATGATGGTCACGTTGAATTTAATGGAGATTGCATCACCCGATGCCGCGAAGAGTTCTACGAGCACCTGATGTTCATTGGTCACCTTGCTGGTGTCAAAGGTGAGCTAACGGCTCAGGAGAATCTCGATTTCAATCTCCAAATGCATGGTGATAATTGTGATGATATCGATGGTGCACTCGCTAGTGTAAATTTAACTGGCTTTGAAGATGCCCTCGCCTCTCATTTATCTGCCGGACAAAATAGACGAATTGCCCTAGCAAGACTATGGCGCAGTCACGCTAAAATCTGGATTTTAGATGAGCCATATACCGCCATTGACAAAGCAGGCATTGTTGAGCTTGAAAAGCTGTTTATTAATCACATCGATAACGGTGGAGCCGTTATTTTAACCAGTCATCAAGACATCACCATTGGTGCGGATCGACTAAAACGTATCACTTTAGATTATAATTTTTATTAAGTATCCTATGAATCAACCTATTAGTTATTGGCAAACATTTTCAATTGTTTTAAAACGTGACCTGCAAGTTGCCGTGCGCAACAAGGGTGATGTGTTCAATCCGCTAATCTTTTTCGTTATCGTCATAACGTTATTTCCACTGGGAATAGGTTCGGATTCGGCGATCCTGTCACGGATCGCACCAGGGGTAATTTGGGTTGCAGCGCTGTTATCAGCATTGTTATCGCTCGAACGTTTATTTAAGAACGATTATAACGATGGCTCATTAGAGCAGATGTTATTGAGCCCACAGCCATTATTTATTATGGTGTTCGCTAAGGTATTAGCCCACTGGCTCCTTACTGGCGTGCCAATTATTTTAGTTGCCCCATTATTGGCCTTACTTCTTCACATGGAAGAAGCCGCCTATGGTGCCCGGATTATTACCCTTTTGCTAGGCACTCCGGTACTCAGTTTAATCGGTGCGATCGGAGTTGCACTAACCGTAGGAATTAAGAAAGGTGGGGTTTTACTGAGTTTACTGATCTTACCACTTTACATACCAGTGCTTATTTTTTCGACGGGTGCGATCGAGGCCGCAGCTTTAAACATGCCTTACACTGGACATCTTGCTATAATAGCCGCGCTATTAATGGGGGCATAGTCATTAACCCCGTTTGCCATTGGCGCAGCCTTAAGAGTTAGTACCAACTAACCACAGGCATTAACAATTTTAAATTTTATGAGTAATTATTATGTGGAAGTGGTTACATCCTTACGCTCAACCAGAGCGGACATACCAACTAGCAACTAAGTTGCTACCTTGGTTTGCGGTATCGAGCTTTATAACGTTAGTTATTGGCTTCGTTTGGGGCTTAGCATTTGCGCCTGTTGATTATCAACAAGGCCAAAGTTATCGAATTATCTTTATTCATGTCCCCACCGCGTCCTTATCGATGACCATTTACATGGCAATGGCTACTGCGTCATTAATCGGCATGGTATGGCAATTAAAGCTATCTGATGCTGCTGCTGCGGCTATGGCACCAATTGGTGCTGTTATTACCGTTATCGCATTATTTACTGGCTCATTTTGGGGTAAACCAATGTGGGGCACTTGGTGGATTTGGGATGCTCGTTTAACCTCCGAGCTTATTTTATTATTCCTCTATCTGGGTGTTATCGCGCTACATAGCTCGTTCGAAGATAAAGTACTTGCTGGCCGCGCCGCTGGTATTTTAACCCTAGTTGGCGTAATCAATATTCCAATTATTAAATACTCAGTTGAATGGTGGAATACCCTGCATCAAGGGGCCACGATTTCGAAATTAGAAAAGCCATCAATGGATACTGAAATGCTTATTCCATTGCTGATTAACATCTTAGGTTTTGCGCTGCTCATTGCCGCATTAACCATCGTCAGATTTAGAAACGAAGTGATTGCTCGCAATACGATGCGACCTTGGGTTAAAGAGTTAGTAGCTAAGGAGGCTCAATAATGCATTTTGATACGTTAAGTGATTTTTTTGCAATGGGAGGCTATGCGTTTTATGTTTGGTTTTCTTATGGTTTGGCTTTTTCACTAATAGTTATTTTAACGGTCGTTAGCGTCCGAGATCGTCGGAACTTATTTAACCAAATTCGCTCTAAGCAAGTGCGCGATCAAAAACTCAAAGAATACAGAAAAGGAAACCAAAGTAATGAACCCAAGGCGTAAAAAACGTTTAGCAGTTATCTGCACTGTAATGTTCGGTGTCGCTGCTGTAGTAGGGCTAGTGTTATACGCGCTAAGCCAAAATATCGATCTGTTTTACACGCCACATGAAATTGTAAACGGTAAAGAAGATACTGGGATGAAGCCACAAATTGGCCAGCGTATTCGCGTCGGTGGCATGGTGAAAGAAGGTTCAGTAAAACGTAATGGCGAAAACCTCAAAGTAACATTTGTTATCTATGATAACGAAGAAGAAGTCACGGTTGAATATGAAGGTTTGTTACCTGATTTATTCCGTGAGGGTCAAGGTATCGTGGCTAATGGTGCGTTAGTGTCACCACGCTTAGTTAAGGCATCGGAAGTACTGGCTAAGCATGACGAAGAATACACATCGCCAGAAATTGCCGAAGCGATGGGCAAAGCCAAACATGAGAAGCCACAATATAGTGAACAACAAATTTCAGGATCTGAAAAGACCTAAGCTGTTGCAATAACAGTTACTGATAAACACCGCGCATGAGCTAATCATGCGCGGTGCTTTGTTTTATGACACTTTAAATAACTTCACTGCGTGATGTGATTCTTGCGCCTGGACACTCAATTGTTCGCTCATTTTGGTGTTGAGGTTGGAAGAACCAGAGGCTTGATTGGCGACATCGCGAATTGAGACCACATGCTTATTAACCGCGGCAACACCAACCGCCGGCTCTCCTGCTCTCCTGCTCTCCTGCTCGTGCAGCCTCAATGGCGGCATTCAATGCCAATAAATTGGTTTGATCAGCAATACTGCGAATAACATCAAGCACCGATCCTATATTTTGACTGTCATCAACTAACATAGCGACTTCCCGCTCAGAGAGGCTTAAATTAGACGATAATAAATCAATTTGAGCAATGGTCTCCGTAACTCCCGCTTGCCCCTACAGGGCGCTTTGGTTGGTTGCCTGGGCCTTAGTCGCAGCATCGGTCGTATTCGCCGTAATACCATCAATTGTCGCGATCATTTGATTGACTGCGCTAGCGACCATATCAGTCTCGACCAATTGGCTTTGCGCCCCCTTGATGACTAACTGCAATGTTATTTGATAGCTGTTTAGTTGCATTGTTTAACGAACTAACCGATTGATTAACGTTGGTAATAATGGTTTCAAATTGGCTAACCATCGCATTAAAATGATGCGACATTTGGGAGATTTCATCCTTACCCTGCTCATTTGCTCGTAAGGTTAAGTCATTATTAGAACCAATATTTATCATCACATTTCGCAATGCATTAATTGAATTTAAATACTCTGACTCAATAGCACCGAGCCAAAAATTGCCAAAGAAAATATCACCACAAAAATCAGATAGAACAATATTGACATGTCACTGCTGGTACTCATCGGCTGTTGCTGACCATTTTAAATAACCTCAGACAGTAAGGTTTGGGTACTATGAACGCTATTGCGCATCTGCCCCATGATGCCGCTGCTCGGGGTTAGTCCCATTGTTTGATAGGCTTGAGTCAGCTTAATGAATTTAGCCCGATAAATTTCTAACAGCGGTAAATTTGACGATATATTTAGGATCAACGCGCAGCATGAAATCTTTTTCATCACGTCTTAGTTGCAATAAGCTAATCAGAATTTCAGGCGTAAGTTGTTTAGCCATGTATTCAATACCATGAGCGGCATCACGTAACTCGCCATATAAGCCATCTTTGGCGTGATAACCAATGGTTTTTTGCTGCTCAACCAGCAATGAGAAATGTTGATTATACTGACTAATAACTGTATTTAGCTGTTTAAGTTCGCCAGTATCAATACCGTTATCGTTATATATTTGCTCTAATTTCGCAATGTTTGACTTAAGTTGATTGCTATGAAGTTGATATTTTTCGACATATTTATCATTTTTACGAGCAATGAAATCTTTTTCGTCACGTCGTAATTGTAATATCCCATTTTCGATCTCTGCCGTTATATTAACCCCTTGAGTCAGTGTGTTGATAACATTTGCAGTATAAGTATTAACGATCACCATCACCAATAGGCTCATTCCCAATAGTGCTGTACTAAACATCAATTTATATTTGATTGGCATAGCTTCCTCCCTGAATAATCATGCCGATTAATCGAGACTACCTATCAATATATGAACAGCACGCGGCCCCGTAATTACAAGCTACCCTATGGGCTAAAACACAGTCAAGAGACTCTACCAAAATAGCAAAATAGCAAAATAGCAAAAGTGTCATAACAAATTATAGGATCGATTGCTTAATATATGAGTATTACAGAACATCCATGTGCTAAGTTATTGATCAGCATTAGCTGATTTTAAATTTAACCACCGTTTGGTGCAATGAAAGGGATTGCTCCGAAAGTTCTTCGCTCATGCTGGCATTTTGATCTGACGAGGCAGCACTCTGATCAGCAATGTCACGAATCGAAATCACATGTTTGTTGACCTCAGCAGCCACCATACTTTGCTCTTCAATGGCCGCCGCAATTGAAGTGGTCATGTCAGTGATTGTGGTGATGTTTTTGGTTATTTCACCAAGCATCGTGCCAGCGGCTGCTGCTTTTTCCGAACTATTGTCACCTTGCGCGCGACATTCTTTGATTAAACCAACCATGTTTTGAGTTCTGTTTTGCAACTGTTCAATAATCGTTTCAATTTCCTTGGTTGACTGCTGAGTGCGACTAGCCAAAGTGCGCACCTCATCAGCAACTACCGCAAAGCCACGTCCTTGCTCGCCAGCTCGGGCGGCTTCAATCGCGGCATTGAGGGCTAGTAAGTTAGTCTGATCAGCAATGCTTCTAATGACATCAAGCACCGAGCCGATATTTTGACTATCAATAACTAAATCACTCACCTGTTGCTCGGACTCAAGCAAGTTATTTGATAATAAATTAATCTGCTCAATGGTATCTGCAACGCCTTGCTGACCAATTAACGCACTATCATTGGTTAAACTTGCCTTAGTTGCAGTATCGGCAGTATTTCGAGCGATTTCATCAATGGTAGCGACCATTTCTGTTACAGCCGTTGCCACCATGTCGGTTTCCGTTAATTGACTCTCAACACCTTGATGGCTTTCAGCAATGTTTAATGATAATTGCTCTGTCGCACTATTTAGGGTGATAACGGATTGGTTTACTCCTGCAATGATTTTCTCAAACTGACTAACCATTAGGTTAAACTGTTTCGCCATCTCTGATAATTCATCTTTACCTTGCTGATCAGCCCTGATGGTTAGATCATTTGAGCTGGCAATGACTGTCATTAAATCGCGCAATCTATTGATTGGCGTTATGATACTCCGACCAACGATAGTGGATGCGCCAACGACTAAAATCACAATAATAATAAACAGAATGTCGTAAATCGCGTTCATTCGTGTAGTCGTTGCCGCTAACTGAGCATGACCATCCTCAACAACCTTAACCAGCAGTTCTTCAGTACTATGTATCGAGCCTCTCATCTGTCCTAAAAGACCTTGTTTTGGTGATAGGCCCATTGCTTTAGAGGCAGTCGTTAATGCGACAAATTGTTGATGATATTCGTTTAATATTGGCGAATAACTGGTGAGTTTTGATTTAAGCTGCTGAATATGCGTGTCGAATTTAGCGATATATTTAGGATCACTACGTAGCATAAAATCTTTTTCATCACGACGTAATTGCAGTAGTAAAACCATCAAGTCAGGTGTTGAATTGGCTAATTGTGATTCAAGATTGTGAGCGGCATTTCTAAGCTTGCCATACAAACCAGATTTTGTATCTAAGCCGATCATTTTCTGCTGGGCAACTAAGTTATAGAAATGTTGATTATATTGCTTTACGACGACTCGAAGAGAATTGACATCGGAATTGGCGATCTCAAATTTCTCAAATATTTGTTCTAATCGGTCAATTTCGGATAATAACTTAGTACTGTGACTTTTATACTTTTCAACATATTTTAATTGCTTACGGGCAAGGAAATCTTTTTCGTCGCGACGTAATTCTAATATGTTATTTTTAATCGAGCCAGTTAACTGAACCCCTACCGATAATCCGTTAATTGAGTTGGCGGTAAATTCCTTTACTGCGAGCAACACAAATAAGCTGACAACTAATAAGCCAGTACTAAATAACAGTTTAAGTTTGATTGTCATGGTATTCCTCTAAATTATTAAGTTACAAATCTCACACGTCACAATACTTCCTTTTGTCGACCGTTATGACTCACATGCTAAAACGCGAAATAATACGTTAGCGTAGGTGTAAGTTAAAGCAATTAATGTGGTAAGTTCACTAAAGCTTTAATTTATGTGTAACAGATCAAAAACAGCTGCTTTATTAACCACTAATTTCGATAAATTAATCATAGTAAACAGGAGCAATTATGGACAAGTATACTCATGGTACATTTTGTTGGCCAGAACTTATGGCTGGTGATTGGACCAAAGCTAAAGAGTTTTATTGCGCTTTATTTGACTGGCAACCACAAGATCAAGAGATTGGCCCCGATTGCTACTACACCATGCTCCAAAAAGACGGCTTGGACATCGGCGCAATGTACCAAATGATGCCAGAGCACCAAGAACAAGGAATGAAAACCAACTGGCTATCGTACATTGCGGTTGATAGTGTCGATGAGGTAGTCGCTAAAGCCAAACAACTTGGCGCGGAAATAGTGGCTGGGCCCCATCATGTGCACGATGCAGGCCGCATGGCAATGATTTTAGAACCCCAAGGCGCAATGTTTGCCATTTGGCAGGCTAACAAGCATAACGGTGCAGGTGTGGTAAATCAGCCGCATTCCATGTGCTGGAATGAACTAGCGAGTAAAAACACCGACAAAAGCAGTGACTTCTATACTCAATTATTTGGTTGGCAACCATTAGAAAAAAATACAGTAGGAATGAAATATACTGAATTCTCAGTCGCAGGAATTCCAAATTCTGGGATGTTACAAATGACTGAAGAATGGGGCGACTTGCCACCACATTGGATGATTTATTTTGCAGTAGATGATTGCGATGCTTATGCCACTAAGGCTCAAGGTTTAGGGGCGACGCTTTGCGTACCACCAACCGATATTCCAGAAGTCGGACGTTTTGCGGTAATCAATGATAGCCAAGGGGCGACGTTTTCGATTATTAAGCTATTGCCACAACTTTAACTCAGCAGCTTTATTTTCTGCAGACAATAAAAAAGGACACCGAAGTGTCCTTTTTTCAATCCTTAATATCTTTCGATATTAGTTAAGGCATCTTTTGTTAGCAGCTGCTACAACACCAGCGCCAACGGTACGACCGCTTTACTTTACGGTCTGCCATTGTCTGTTTAATGATGGTATTCCAGACAATAAAAAAGGACACCGAAGTGTCCTTTTTTCAATCCTTAATATCTTTCGATATTAGTCAAGGATTTTAGCTACAACACCAGCGCCAACGGTACGACCGCCTTCACGGATTGCAAAGCGAAGACCTTCGTCCATTGCGATTGGGCAGATTAGCTCAACAACAAACTTAAGGTTATCACCAGGCATAACCATTTCTACGCCTTCAGGAAGCTCTACAGCACCAGTTACGTCAGTTGTACGGAAGTAGAACTGTGGACGGTAACCTTTGAAGAATGGAGTGTGACGTCCGCCTTCATCTTTGCTAAGTACGTAAACTTCAGACTCGAACTTAGTGTGTGGAGTGATTGAGTTAGGATGAGCTAACACTTGACCACGTTCGATTTCTTCACGCTTGATACCACGTAGAAGAACACCAACGTTCTCGCCAGCACGACCTTCGTCAAGCAGCTTACGGAACATTTCAACACCAGTACAAGTAGAAGAAGCCGTTTCTTTGATACCTATGATATCAACAGCTTCGCCAACTTTAACGATACCACGTTCAACACGACCCGTAACAACCGTACCACGACCTGAGATTGAAAATACATCTTCAATAGGAAGTAGGAATGCTTTATCGATGTCACGCTCTGGCTCTGGGATGTAGTTATCAAGCGCATCAGCAAGTTCAAGAATTGGTGGAATCCAAGCAGCATCGCCTTCAAGTGCTTTCAGTGCAGAACCCTGGATCACAGGAAGATCATCACCTGGGAAGTCATATTCAGAAAGAAGTTCACGAACTTCCATTTCTACTAATTCTAGCAGTTCTTCGTCATCAACCATGTCACATTTGTTCATAAACACGATGATGAAAGGAACGCCAACCTGACGTGAAAGCAAGATATGCTCACGAGTTTGTGGCATCGGACCATCGGTAGCAGCAACAACTAGAATCGCGCCGTCCATTTGAGCAGCACCGGTGATCATGTTTTTAACATAATCGGCGTGACCAGGACAATCTACGTGTGCATAGTGACGCGCAGGAGTATCGTATTCTACGTGTGACGTAGAGATCGTGATACCACGTGCTTTTTCTTCTGGAGCATTATCGATTTGATCGAATGCTTTAACGTCGCCGCCGTAAGTTTCAGCTAATACTTTAGTGATTGCAGCAGTAAGCGTGGTCTTACCGTGATCGACGTGGCCGATAGTACCAACGTTGACGTGTGGTTTATTACGTTCAAACTTTTCTTTAGACATGATATAGCCTCATTCCAGAAGTTAATACAGGTGGTAATTTAACCACTTGCGATTTAGTTTTTCGAATTATAATACCAATAAGCGAAAATAACTAATTTCAGAGCACTTTTTTCAAAGAATGACGATTATATTAAATTTGTGATATTAGTGGGGTAATTGAAAATAAAGATAAAACAATTGAATGACTTCGAAAAGATCTTGAAAGTGGAATAATTTAAATGAGCTAATAACAGTGGGGGATTTATTTTAATTGGATAAATAACAGAGGATTTAACTTTAAAAATAGATGGTGCTGATACGCAGATTCGAACTGCGGACCTCACCCTTACCAAGGGTGCGCTCTACCAACTGAGCCATATCAGCAACTTTACTTCATTTTGGAGCGGGTAGTGGGAATCGAACCCACATCATCAGCTTGGAAGGCTGAGGTAATAGCCATTATACGATACCCGCAAATAACTTTACTAATTGGAAGTAGTTAAAAATGGTGGAGGGAGGTGGATTCGAACCACCGAAGGCTGAGCCGTCAGATTTACAGTCTGATCCCTTTGGCCACTCGGGAACCCCTCCACATTTTAATACTACGCTGAAAACGAATGGTGCCGACACCAAGAGTCGAACTCGGGACCTACTGATTACAAGTCAGTTGCTCTACCAACTGAGCTATGTCGGCGTTCCGTTTCAGTGGTGCGTATATTAGAGATTTATTGGCTCAATGCAATAGCTTTTTAATAAAAAAACACTTTTTATTGAAAAAAACGATTCGAAAGCCGAAATTACCATCAATCAGCTTGATTTACATACAGAGCAAGACCTTCTAGTACCAAATGCGGTCGATATTGACCGAGATCTTTGGTTTCTGGTGGCAGGTGATTAACGCCACCACCGGTTAAATAAACGGAAACAGCCTCGCCATCTTCAAAATAGCTATTGGCTTTATGAATTGCGTACAGCACAGTACCCGCCAATGCAGCGCGACAACCATTTTGAACACATTCTTTGGTATGCTGGCCAAATACTAGATCTTCACCATGGTGACCGCCGCTGCGGACTAACGCAGTATGCTCAGTTAGTGCCAAGTTCATTAATCGAAAGCCTGGGCTAATCCAACCACCAAGATGTAAACCAGAGCTATCAACGAGGTCGACTGTCATTGCCGTGCCGATATCGATGACGACGACCCGCCGTTTGGCATCCTTATAAGCGGCCAGTAATGCCAACCAACGATCAACGCCAAGCTTATGCGGGTTATCATAACTATTAGTGACCCCAAAAGCTTGTTCGGGGCTAGCAATCTTGCGATATCTTACCCGTAATTTTTGCGATAACGCTTTAACGTAATGATAATTTTGCTGACTGCCAACATTAGCATAGAGGATTTCATCAATATTGCCGATTTTTGAAAAGTTCGGGCGATAACAAAAATCTTTAACAATATAACTGCCAAGGTAGTTAAGGCGATCAATGGTGCCATCATCATTAAGAATCAGTTGCGCGGCTTTTAATTTGCTATTTCCAATTTCAATTAGCAGTTTCATACTATTTTTTTCTCATTGAGATCTCACCACCATAGAAGGTCTGAGATTTTCCATCAATTAGTAACGTAATGCCGCCTTGGGCATCGACGCCTGTTGCCAGGCCAATCAAACTACGCTGACCAACAGTTAACTCGACCATATCACCCTTAAAACAATCATATTT